>JASKZT010000102.1 GCA_030145965.1 Ornithinimicrobium sp. | reverse complement strand
GGGCTCGGTCGACCACCCGTTCAACCCCGTGTCGCTCGCGATCGGCGCGGAGGCGACCTTCGTCGCCCGCACGATGGACTCCGACCGGGCCCACCTCACCGAGGTCCTGCGGGCCGCGGCCGCCCACCGCGGCACCTCGCTCGTCGAGATCTACCAGAACTGCCCGATCTTCAACGACGGCGCCTTCCAGCTGCTCAAGGACCGCGACGAGGCCACCGCCCGGATCGCCCACCTGCGGGCCGGGGAGCCGGTGCGGGTCGGCGCCGACCAGGTCGTCGCCCGCGACGAGCAGGGCCGGATGACCGTCGTCCCCGAGGCGTCGGCCGACCCGGCGCGGGTCGTCGTGCACGACCCGGCCGAGCCCGACCCGTCGACCGCCTTCGCGCTCTCGCGCCTGGACGACCCGACGATGCAGCACGTGCCGATGGGCATCTTCCGCCAGGTCGAGCGCCCCACCTACGACGACGCCGTGCGGGCCCAGGTCCGCTCGGCGTCCGGGGACGCCGCGCCGGCCGGCGCGCAGGCGCGCGCCGAGGCCCTCACGGACCTGCTGCGTGGCCCGGACACCTGGACCGTCCACGGCACCCGCGCCGGGGAGACCGAGCAGACGCTGGAGGGGGAGCAGGGTGACGGGCCGATCCCGGCCGCCGGCGACGCGCTCCTCCACGAGGGTGAGCGGACCCTGCCGGAGTGAGCGAGGAGCAGCGGCGGCAGCAGGGCACGCTCTACGGCTTCCTCGCCTACCTGCTCTGGGGTGCCTTCCCCCTCTACTTCGCCACGCTGCGCCCCTCGGGGCCCTGGGAGATCGTCGCCCACCGCATCGTGTGGACGCTGCTGCTCTGCGCGCTGCTGCTCCTCCTGACCCGTGACCTGCGCTGGATGGCCGACCTGGCGCGCCGCCCCCGCCGGCTCGCCGGGGTCGCCGGGGCCGGCGTGCTCATCGCGGCCAACTGGGGCATCTACACCTACGCGGTCCTCAGCGGGCACGTGACCGAGGCCGCGCTCGGCTACTTCCTCAACCCGCTGGTCACGGTGGCGCTGGGCGTGGTCGTGCTGCGCGAGCGGCTGCGGCGCGCCCAGTGGGTGGCGGTCGGCATCGGCGCCGTCGCGGCGGTCTACCTCACCGTCGACTACGGCCGCCCGCCGTGGATCTCGCTGGCCCTGGCCTTCTCCTTCGCCAGCTACAGCCTGCTCAAGAACCGGCTCGGCGTCTCCCTGTCGGCCCTGCGCTCGCTGGCCGGGGAGTCGCTGGTCATCCTGCCCGTCGCCGTCGTGATCCTGGTGTGGCTGGCCGGGCGCGGCGAGACGACCTTCCTCCAGCACGGCACGGGGCACACGCTCCTGCTCGTCTCGACCGGCGTCGCGACGGCGGTGCCGCTGCTCCTCTTCGCGGCGGCAGCCTCCCGCGTGCCGCTGTCGACCGTGGGGCTGCTGCAGTTCCTCACGCCCTTCCTCCAGCTGCTCATCGGGGTGCTCGTCATGGGTGAGCACGTGCCGGCCTCCCGCTGGGCCGGCTTCGCGATGGTGTGGCTGGCGCTGGTGGTGCTCACCGCGGACATGCTGCGGGCCGCCCACCGCACGCACCGGACCCGCCGCGACGACCGTCGGGCGGCCGCTGCCGCGGCCCTGGCCGCGGCCCCGCCCGCTCAGCCGTCGTCGGCGAGCGGGAAGACGTCCAGGTAGAGCCGGACGCGCCGGGCGGGGTCGGTCTCGTCCACGGCAGCACCGCCACGCTCCTCGTCCCGGCGAGCCCGCGCCCGCTCGGCGTGGTCGTGGATCGTCCCCATGAGGGCGCGGACCAGGTCGCCGGTCTCGGCCGAGGTCATCTCGGTGGTGCTGCGGGTGTTCATCGACGCCTCCCGCCACCGCCGCGGCTCGGCCTCCGAGCGCCGGTACCACTCCGCGTGCGCCTGGGCCCGGCGGGTGATCTGGTCGGTGAGCATGGCCTCGACGGCGGGTCGGGTCGTGGCGTCCTGCGCGAGCTCGATGCCGTCCATCCGGAAGCCGACGGCCTTCCACCAGCGCTCCCGGCCCGTCCCCCGCTCGGCGTCCTCCTCGACGAAGCCGTGCCGCTCGAGCTGGCGCAGGTGGTAGCTCGTCTGCCCCGTGCTCTCCCCGGTGTGCCGGGCCAGCATCGTCGCCGTCGCCGACCCGCGGTCGTTGAGGTACTCGTACATCGTCATCCGCAGCGGGTGGGCGAAGGCCTTCATGGCGCCCGCCCCGATGCCCCGGGCCAGGTAGGCGGGCTCACCGGGAGCGCGGGCGTCGGGCGGAGGCTTGCGGGCGGCCATGTTCCAGAGATACCTTTGCAGAGGAAACTTTGCAGATGTTCTTCTGGACCTAGCCTACGGGAGCAGCGATGACCGCGACCACCAGCACCACGCCGACCCCCGACGCCGACGACGGGGGTCGGCCGGAGCCGCTGGGCCGGCGCTTCCACGTGCACCTGGGCGGCGTGGGCCTGGCCAACCTCGCGGACGGCATCATCGTCGGCGGCCTGCCGCTCGTGGCGATCACGCTCACACGCTCCCCCGCCGAGATCTCCCTGCTGCACGCGGTCTTCTGGCTGCCCTGGCTCCTGCTGGGCCTCCTGGCCGGCGTGGTCGTCGACCGGCTCGACCGGCGTCACGTGCAGCTGGTCGGCACGGGGGTCCGCCTCGTGGTCCTGGGGGTGCTGTCCTGGCTGGCCTTCACCGACCGGCTGACGATGCCGCTGCTCGTCGCGGCGGTCGCGGCCTACGGGGTGACGCAGGTCTTCATCGACCTCGCGGGCTCCTCGATCATCCCCCAGCTGGCGCCCCGCTCCCGCCTCTCGGCGGCCAACGGCCGCGTCATGGGGATGGAGCAGGCGACGAACACCTTCCTCGGCGCCCCCGTCGGGGGGTTCCTGCTCGTCCTCGGCAGCGGCTGGGTCTTCGGCGTCCCGGTCGCCCTCAGCGTGGCCTTCCTGCTCCTCATCGGCCTCGGTCTGCGCGGCGACTACCGCGCGCGCGTCGAGCCGGGGGCCGGGGAGCCCGCCGGCACGCGTCTGGCGCACGTCCTGGAGGGCCTGCGCTTCCAGCTCACCCACCCGGTGCTGCGGCCGCTGGTCATCGGCGCCTCGACCCTCAACTTCGCCAGCACCGGCTACTTCGCGGTGTTCGTGCTGTGGACGGTCGGGCCGGAGTCCCGGGTCGGGCTGGAGCCCCACGAGTTCCCGCTCCTCCTCGCCGTCCTGGCCGTCGGCGCCGTCACCGGCGCCGTCCTGGCCGAGCGGCTGCTGCGCCGGGTTCGCGAGGTGCGCCTGCTCCTCGTCTGCTGGATGCTCAACTCGGCCCTGCTCATCGTGCCCGTGCTCCTGCCCGACCCCCTCGCCATCGCGGCCGCCTGCTTCGTCGTCGGCCTGACCAACATGGTGGGCAACGTGGTGGGGCGGACCGTCCGGCAGCGCCTCGTGCCCGCCTCCAAGCTGGGCCGGGTCGGCGGCTCCTCCGGGATGATCGGCTACGGCCTCATGCCCCTCGGCGCCCTGCTCGGCGGGGTCGTCGGCGAGGTGTGGGGCCTGGCCGCCGTCTTCACCGGCGCGGTGGTCGTCGGCCTCGTGGCGGTCGCCTACGTCGCCTCGGCGGTCGACGACGCCCTCGTCGCCCGCCACGAGCTGCTCTGAC
>JASKZT010000075.1 GCA_030145965.1 Ornithinimicrobium sp. | reverse complement strand
ACAGCCTGCTGCTGCTCGGCCGCGAGCAGGACCTGCAGGTGGCCCGGGCCACGATGTTCCACGACTCGGCCGTCGAGTACGTCGCCACGGGGCGCGAGGTGGCGACCGCGTGGATCTTCCGCACGGTGCAGCGGTGGCGCTGGG
Organism: Ornithinimicrobium sp.; assembly: GCA_030145965.1. Lineage (GTDB taxonomy): Bacteria > Actinomycetota > Actinomycetes > Actinomycetales > Dermatophilaceae > Ornithinicoccus. The sequence continues at coordinate 4,344 of JASKZT010000075.1, read as the reverse complement.
CCAGGCGCGAACGCGCAGGGGGACCGGCGGCCTGACCTGCCGGGGTATGCCGCTCCCCGGCGGGGGGCGGCACGCCCACGTCAGCGGGCGCGCAGGTCGACCAGGTGCCCCACGACCCCGACGACCCAGCCGGTCTCCCGGCGCATCCACCTGACGGCGACGAGGTTGGACGGCACGACGACGAAGTCTCCCGCCGCCACGGCCAGGTCGGTGCCGAAGACGTCGGTGACGACCTCCCACGCCAGGTCGGTGTGCCGGTGCAGGTGCTCGCCGACGGCGATCCCGTAGCGCTCCACGACGGCGTCGTGGTCGCTGCCGCCCTCGCTCATCCAGGTGGCGAGCGCACGGTCGAGACCGGCCTCGATCGAGGCAAGGTCGTCGACGTCGACGCCGTCCCTCTCCAGGGCCGCGAGCCCCGCGTCGATGCGTGCCCGCTCGTCGGCGCCGATGCGTCGCGACTCGGGCTTCGTCGGCAGGTCGGCCACGGTGGCGTCGCCCGGGTCGGGCAGGGCACGCACGCGTGGCTCGTCCTGGCGTCGGTCCTCGCGAAGGTCGGCAAACCTGTCGCCGAGCCCGCGGAACCGGTCGAGCAGACCCATTGCAGCAGCCTAGCGCCTGGGCCCGGCGAGCCGGAGGAGGGTGGAGCCGCGTGCGGACGGCCCGACTCACGACCTGTCCGCACGCGGCCGGTCCGGCCGTCAGCCGATGAGCAGGGTGTGGCCGGCGAAGATCAGGTCCGGGTTCGCGATGTCGTTGAGCCGGACGAGGCGGTCGACGGTGGTGTTGTGCGTGACCGCCAGCTGGCTGAGGGTGTCGCCGGGCTGGATGACGATCTCGACGGTGTGCGCCGGCCGGGCGGGGGCGGCCTGCGGCTGGGCGGGCGCCTGCTGGGCGGGGGCCTGCTGGGCGGGGGCCTGCTGGACGGGCGCCTTCTCCGGGGCCGGGGCCGGGGCGGGGGCCGGCTGGGCGGGGGCCGGGGCCGGGGCCGGCTGGGCGGGGGCCTGGGCGCGGTCGCCGCCGGCGGTCAGACCGGCACGCACCGAGCACGTCGGCCAGGCGCCGGGACCCTGCACGGCGAGGACGTTCTCGGCGATGTCGATCTGCTGGGCACGGCTGGCCAGGTCGGCGCGCGGCGCGTAGTCGGTGCCGCCGAAGCCCGCCCAGGTGCTCTGGGCGAACTGCAGGCCGCCGTAGTAGCCGTTTCCGGTGTTGATGCTCCAGTTGCCGCCGGACTCGCACTGGGCGACGGCGTCCCAGGTGGCGCCGCTCGCGGCCTGGGCGGAGGAGGCGGCGGTGATGCCGGCGAGGGTGGCCAGGCCGGTGGCGGCGGCGACGACGGTCGCACGGCGGGAGCTGGTGGCACGGTGCTTCATCAGGAGAACCTCAGGGGGGACGGGATCACGGGACGCGGGCCGGGTTGTCCACCACGACCGCTCCCCCACCGTGCGTCAGCGTTCCTGCGATCTCAACCCGGAGCGCATCCAGGGTTCCCAGACTTGTCCGTGATCTGTTCGTGATAGTGCTGTGATCTGCGACGATGCCCGCCGCTGTGAAACGGGTCACAGTCGTCGTCCGAGCACCCCGTGGGCCAGCAGCGCGTACGAGACGAGCCAGTGGGTGGCCATGAAGTGGCCGTCGGTGATCTGCCCGAGCACGGCCTCCTCCTGGGCCCGCGCCCCGGAGCGCAGCCGGTCGCCGACGTCGGGCAGGTGCGCGGCCAGCTCGCGCAGCTGCCAGGCGCGGCTGAGGGACAGGCCGAGCAGGTGGGCGTACTGCCCGTCGGTCGGGTCGAGGACCTCGGGCACCTCGAGCAGGTGCGCGTGCCGCCCCTCCCCCAGGCCGGGGAGGAAGCCGCCCAGCCACGCGGCATAGCCGCGAGGAGGCAGGACCCTCGACATGAGGCCGGCCTCGGTCAGTGCGGGCGAGAGGAAGTCGGTGCCGCCCGGCTCCCAGGACGTCGGGGCGCCGGCGTCGGCGCCGAACCAGTCGAGCGCCCGCCGCCGGCACGCCGTGGCCACGTCGTCGCGGCCCAGACGCTCGGCCGCGTCGAGCACGAGCCACAGCGCGAAGGCGTCGTTCTGGTGCTTGCCGTGGCGCACGGGGTAGGCCTGGCCCGACAGCCACGCCGGCACGAGGTCGAGGACCAGCCGGCCGAGCGGCCGGACGGCGTCGGCCCACGGGGTGGCGCTCCCGGGACGCTCGCGCGCGGCCTCCTCCAGCGCCGCGGCGAGCTGGACGGCCCAGGCCCAGCCGTAGGGCCGCTCGAACGACGGGCGCTCGCTCAGGTAGGCGACCTCGACCTCGACGTGCTCGGGCCGCAGCCTCTCGCCCAGCAGGGCGGTCGCGGCGTCGCGCTCGTGGCGGTCGAGCGCGTGGGCGTACCTCGTGAGCAGGGTGACCAGGGACCACTGCATGTGCACGCAGGAGTGCCAGTCGAGGCTGCCGTGGAAGGCCGGGTGCAGCCGCTCGGGGACGAGGAGGGCGTCCTCCGGGCCGCGGACGGTGTGCCCCGGCGACCAGGGGTAGGGGGTGCCGATCACCGTGCGCGCGACGCGGCTCCACGCGGCGGCGTCGGCAGGGGCCGGGTGGACGGCGGGCGCGGGACCGGTCATGCGCCCGTCGAGCCGGCGGCCTCGCGCGACGCCCGCGCGAGCCGCTCGACGAGGTCGTCCGGGACCGGCCGCCGCGGGGTGAAGGTGACGCCCGTCCTGGTCGCCTTCAGGCCGGCGGCCGCGATCTCCTCGGCGTGGCGGGCGATCGCCTCCGGCAGGACGTAGAGACCGCACTGCCGGCTGAACGCCGCGTAGCTGGCGACGACCGTGCCGCCGGCACGGAAGCCCGGCATGCCGTAGGCCACCATCTCCTCCGCGTCCGGCAGGACCCGGGACAGGGTCCCCCGCAGGCGCCGCAGCGCCTCCTGGAACGGCTCGGGCGCCGCGGCGATGTAGGTGTCGTGGTCGGGGGTCGTCATGGAGGCTCCTGCAGGGTCGCGTCGGTCGTGCGGTGCGCCCGCGTCAGGCCTGCGAGCGCAGGTAGCGGCCGAAGTGGGGGACGGTGAAGGCGATGCGGCCTCGCTCGCCCGAGTAGATGAGGCCCTTCTTGAGCAGCGCGTCGCGAGCCGGTGACAACGACTGGGGCTTGCGCCCGAGGTGGGTGGCGATGTCGGCGGTCGCCACCGATCCGACCTCGTCCGTCTCCTGGCCGTTCTCGGCGTACTGCACGGCCAGCTCGGCCATGGCCCGGAGGTACTCCCGCTCCCCCGGTGTGGCCCGCTCGTAGCGGGAGCCGAAGAAGCCGACGGCCAGCTCCTCCTCCGCCTCCGGCGCGGCGACCCGGACGTCCTCGGCGGTGATCGGCGAGGCCGGCGCGAGGTCCCACACCTCCTTGCCGTAGGCCTGGATGAAGTAGGGGTAGCCGCCCGTGGCGGCATACATCTCCTCGAGGGCGTCCGGCGCCCACTCGGCGTCCTCGTCCTGCGCCGGCGCCTGGAGCGCGCGCTCGGCCTCCTCGCGGGAGAGGCGGTCGATGCGGTTGTAGCGGAACAGCCGCTCGGAGTAGGACTTGCTCGCCGAGAGCACGGCCGGCAGGTGCGGCAGGCCGGCGCCGACGACGATGAGGGGCAGCGCGGACTGGCTCAGCTCGTGGCAGGCGGCGCACACCGCCGAGACGTCCTCGGCGGAGAGGTCCTGCATCTCGTCGATGAAGACGCCGACGCCCTTGCCGACGTCGGCGGCGAGCCCGCCCACGTCGGTGAAGAGCTCGACCAGGTCGATCTCGACGTCCCCGGAGTCGGCCCGGCCGGTGATGGCCGGCACGTCGATGCCGGGGTTCCACCTGTCCCGCAGCTTGGCGCCGGGCTGGTCCTTCTGCGCGAACGCCTTGATGACCCCCAGGACGTGGTCGACCTCCTCCCCCCGCGGATGGCCCAGCTCGCGCACGGCGACGTGCAGCGCGGCGGCCATCGGACGTCGCATCCCCTGCTCGGGCCGCGCCTCGTACTTGCCCGTGCCCCAGCGGGCCCGCACGGCCGTGGACCGCAGCGCGTTGAGCAGCACGGTCTTGCCCACGCCGCGCAGGCCGGTGAGGATCATCGACCGCTCGGGCCGACCTCGCTGGATGCGCTCGAGCACCACGCGGAAGCGGTCGAGCTGCTCGTCGCGACCGGCGAGCTCGGGCGGGCGCTGGCCGGCGCCGGGGGCGTACGGGTTACGGATCGGGTCCACGATCGGACTGTATGCCGCTCTCTACCCTGTGCACGAGAGACACGCAGAAAGATCTCGCAAGCAGGGCGTCGGCGGGAGCTCGCTGACCTCCATCGGCTCGTATGACGCTCTCTCACCCCTG
>JASKZT010000074.1 GCA_030145965.1 Ornithinimicrobium sp. | reverse complement strand
TCCCGATCTTGCGGGCGCGCAGGACCTCGGTGCGCTCGTCGTCGACGTAGACGTCGACCGCGTCCTCGCCCTCGAGGTGGACGCCGCCCTTGGCCAGCACGACCGCGCCGGAGCGCTCGTGGATGCGCTGGGCCGCCAGGGTCAGCTCCTCCACGCTGGTGATCGACTCCAGCCCCGCGAGCGAGATCGTCTCGAAGTGGTTGGGGGTGACGAAGGTGGCCAGGGGCAGCACCTTGGCCTTGAGCGCCTCGTCGGTGTCCAGCGCCGCCCCTGGCTCCTGGCCCTTGCAGATGAGGACCGGGTCCAGGACGACGTGGCCGAAGGAGCGCTGCCCGAGCGCGCCGGCGACGGTGTCGATCGTCGCGGGCGTGCCGAGCATGCCGATCTTGACGACGTCGAGCTGCTCGGCGGGGTAGGCCGTGGTGATCACCTCGAGCTGGTCGGAGATCACCTGGGGGTCGACGGGGACGAAGCGGTGGTTCCAGTCGTTGGCCGGGTCGAAGGAGACGATGCAGGTCAGCGCCACGCAGCCGAAGACGCCGTGCTCCTGGAAGGTCTTGAGGTCGACCTGGGCGCCGGCGCCACCGGTCGCCTCCGAGCCTGCGATGGTGAGGGCGACGGGAGTCGTGGTCATGCCACAAGGTTGCCACGACCCGGCGCCCGGCAGGCGGCGAGGTGTCTGCTCAGCCGGAGGTGGGGGTCACCCGCTGGCCGGCGTACTCCACCACCTGGCCGGGGCGGATCTGCGTGCCGCGGCGCACGACGGTCTCGCCGTCGACGGTGACCTCGCCGTGCTCGACGACCATGCGGGCCATCGCGCCGTCCTGGACGACACCGGCGAGCTTGAGCAGCTGGCCCAGCCGGATGGACGCGTCGCGGATCGGCACGGGCTGGGGGTCGGGCTGGGTCACGGTGTCCTTGTCGCTCGGGTGGGTGCGGTGCGGGACGACGCCTCAGGCGTCGTCACGGTCCTCGGAGGTCAGCGAGGGCTCGAGGAGGGACTGGTGCTCCGGGTGCTCCTCGACGTAGCGGGCGACGTAGGGGCAGGAGGGGCGCACGCTCAGCCGCTGCGCCCGCATCTCGCGCAGCGCCTCCTCGACGAGGAGGCCCGCGACGCCGCGGTGGCGCATGGGGACGTCGACCTCGGTGTGGTGCAGGTCGACGGTGCTGCCGGCGAGGCGGTAGTCGAGGCGCCCCACGACCTCCTCGCCGCTCATGGCCTCGAAGCGGGACTCGGCCGGGCGGTGCACGATCGCGACGTTGGTCATGCGGCCACCCTAGACCGCGGGGTCACCCGTCTCTCGGTGTCCCGCCCGCACCCGGCGGGGCCTCAGAGCCAGGACACCCGGTCGGCGAGCGCGGCATACCCGACGAAGGCGACGACGTCGAGGAGCGTGTGCGCGACGACCAGCGGCATGACCCGACGCGTGCGGGTGTAGACCCAGCCGAGGAGGATCCCCATCGCGACGTTGCCGACGAAGGCGCCGAAGCCCTGGTAGAGGTGGTAGCCGCCGCGGATGAGCGCCGAGGTGAGGATCACCGTCCAGGTGCCCCACCCGGCCTGCGTCCAGCGGCGGAAGAGGTATCCGACCATGACCACCTCCTCGAGGACCGCGTTCTGCGCCGCGGCGAGCACGAGCACGGGGACGGCCCACCAGACCTGCGTCAGGTTGGCCGGCGCGACGGTGGTGTTGACGCCGAGCTCGCGCGCCACGAGGTAGAGCGCGAGCCCGGGCAGGCCGATGACGGCCGCGAGGAGCGTGCCGGAGAGCAGGTCGCGCCCGGGGCGGCGCAGGTCGAGACCCAGGAGCAGCCTGGGCGCGACGGGGTCGCGGTCCCGGGCCAGCAGGTGGAGGGCGAGCACGACCGGCACGAGGGCCAGGCCGATGCCGGTGAGCTGGTGGGCCAGGTCGAGCCAGGGCCGGTCGGGGGTCACGCTGGAGTTCATCGTCGTCGTCTGCGCCGACAGGGACGTCTCGGCGGTGACCTTGCGCAGGATCGACAGCACGGACCAGAGCACCGACGCGCCGAGGCTCACGCCGAGCACCAGCACGGTCTCGGTGAGGAGGGTGCGGCGCGGCAACGGGGACGCCGCCGGCGGCGAGGCGGGCGGCGGGACCGGGCTGGGCGTCGGTGCCGGCGTGCTCATGCCGTCACCCCGAGCAGGTCGTGCCCCGCGTCGCTCGCCTCGAGCTCCGCGATCTGGCGCCGGTCACCCCGCAGGGCGCGCAGGGCCGCCCCGAGGCCGATCGGCAGCGCGACGACGGTGAGCACGCCGGCCAGTTGCAGCAGGTCCCAGCCGGCGGTGGACAGGACGACCGCAGCGACCAGGCAGACGGCCACGGGCCCGACCACGACGCCCGGGGAGAGGTGGTCGAGCGCCCCCTCCCGCCAGCGGCTGCGTCCGCGCAGCCGCCGCTCGGCCGCCACGTAGACCACCGCCTCCAGGGTCAGCAGCAGGCCGGGGAGCAGGGTGAGCACAGGTCCACCGTAGCCAGGGGGCCCGCGGTCACCCTGGAGGCCGCGGACGGGCCACCTCCTCCGGCCTCCGGCGACGCGGGCTCAGCGGTCGTCGTCGTCCCCGTCGTCGTCGTCCCAGTCGTCGTCGCACTCCCACCCGTCGTCGTCCCACTCGCAGGAGCCGTAGGGGGTGACAGGGGCCGGCTGGACGGGGACCGGCTGGACGGGGACCGGCTGGACGGGGACCGGCTGGGCGGCGCGGCGTCGCTCCTCCTCGGCCTGCCGCTCGGCGGCGACGCGCGCCTCCTCGGCCACGCGGGCCTCCTCGGCCACGCGGGCCTCCTCGGCGACGCGGGCCTCCTCGGCCTTCCGCTCACGCTCGGCCGCCGCCTTCTCGGCGGCCTTCTTCTCGGCGGCCTTCTTCTCGGCGGCTCTCTCCTCGGCCTTCTTCTCCTCGGCCTTCTTCTTCTCGGCCTGGGTGCGGGCGGCCTGCTCCTCGCGGGTCTGCGCCGCCCGCTCCACGAGGTCCTGGGAGGAGGCGGCGAGGAGGACGGCCACCTCGTGCATCGGCACTCCCCCCGAGGCGGTGGGCTTCCCGCCGGACCCGGCCGCTGCCGGCCCGGTGCCGTCCCCCGCACTAGTGCCGGCGGGGCTGCCGGGTGCGCCCGTCACCGAGGCCCGGCTCGCGTCGGGCGGACCGGTGATGACGACGCCGTCCGTGTCCTGCCGGGCCTGGGCGACGGCATCCATCCAGAGCCAGCCGCCGGTGAGTCCGACGAGGACCAGGGCGACGACGGAGGCGAGGATCTTCATGGCACCGATGATGCTCGATGCGCAGGAGAGAGGCGTGAGACCTCGATGAGAGTCTTCTCATCCAGCCCCGGGGCAGGCACGTCCGTGGACGCGCGGCCGGCGTCAGGCCGTGACGGACACCGGCTCGGCGTGCTCGGCGCCCGGGATGCGCGGATCGTGGCTGCCGGCCTTCATGCCGATGGACAGGTGCCCGCCGAGGTAGGCGCCCACGCTGCCCACGGTCAGCGCGCCGGCGAGCAGGACGCGGCCCAGCCCGTGCCGCTCGGCGCGACGCGCGGCCCACGAGGCGAGGGTCAGGCCCACCGCGATGTCGTTGGCGACGGCGTGGACGGCGGCGACGCGGCGCGCCCGGGTGCCGAGCCCGGCATACTCCGCCAGCCCCGTGACCAGGGTCGGCACGGCGGCGAGGTTGCCCAGCCCGACGAGACGCTGGCTGGCCGGCCGCATCCTCTCCCCGCCGGTCCAGTCCAGGACGGCGGCGCTCATCCAGGCGCCCAGGGGCACGTCGGTGAGGACCGGGTGGGCGGCGTGGCCCATGAGCCCCGACCGCAGCAGGGACGCCCGGCCGGGGTCGGCGACGAGGCGCGCGGCGAGGTCGCCGATGCCGGAGGCGAGTCCGTCGAGGCCGTCGGCCGACTCGATCCGGTCGGTGAGCCGCGTGAGGGGCGAGGAGTCCGGGCTGCGGTGCTGCGACATACCCCCGAGGCTAGGGCGGGCCACGGCCGGTCGCGCCCCGAAGCGGCGGGGGTCCGTCGGCGGGCCGAGGCCTGCAGGAGCACCTAGGGTCGGCCTCATGGACGCCCGGGTGGTGCTGGTCAGCGGCGGCGCCCGCGGCATCGGCGCCGCGCTCGTGCGGGCCCACCGCGAGCGCGGCGACACGGTGGTCGTGCTGGACCTCGAGCCCACCGAGCCCGACCACGTGCCGCTGGACGTGCGCGACCGGGAGGCCTACCGTCGCGCGGCCCTCGCCGTGCTCGCCGAGCACGGACGCATCGACGTCTTCCACGACAACGCCGGCATCGCGGTCGCGGGCACCGTCGGGGAGATGACCGCCCAGCACTGGGACGACCTCATCGACGTCGACCTGCGGGGCGTCGTGCACGGGGTGGACGCCGTCTACCCCCTCATGCGGGCCCAGGGGGACGGCCACATCGTCGTCATGGGCTCCCTCGCCGGGCTGCTGCCGGTGCCGGCGATGGTCCCCTACTCGGCGGTGAAGGCGGCCGTCGTGACGATGGCCCGCGCGCTGCGGATCGAGGCGCGGCGCCACGGGGTGCGGGTCAGCGTCGTGTGCCC
>JASKZT010000402.1 GCA_030145965.1 Ornithinimicrobium sp. | reverse complement strand
TGGACCAGTTCACCTACGCCGAGCGGGCCACCGACTGGCGCGGCAACAACAACATCGCCGAGTCGATCTTCGAGCAGATGGCGCTGGAGCGGCACCCCGTGCCGAGGTGGATCGTCGTCGGCGCCGGCACCGGGGGCACGTCGGCCACGATCGGGCGCTACATCCGGCTCAAGGGCCACGAGAGCCGGCTGTGCGTCGTCGACCCCGAGGGCTCCTCCTTCCTGCCGGCCTTCGCCGGCGGCGAGGACACCGGGACGCGCGGGTCGCGCATCGAGGGGATCGGCCGGCCGCGGGTCGAGCCGAGCTTCGTCGCCGGCGTCGTGGACCGGATGCTCGGCGTCCCCGACCCCGCCTCGGTCGCCACGATGCGCTTCCTGGCCTCCGAGGTCGCGCTCGGCTGCGGCCCGTCGACCGGCACCTCGATGTACGGCGTGCTGCGCCTGGCCTGCGAGATGCGCGAGCGGGGCGAGACCGGCTCGATCGTCACCCTGCGGTGCGACGACGCCAGCCGCTACGCCGACACCTACGCCCGCGAGGCGTGGGTGGAGGAGCAGGGCTGGGACACCGAGCCGTACGCCCACGTCGTCGAGCACGCGTGGCGCACCGGCGAGTGGACGGGCTGACGTGGGCGTGAACCCCGCGGGCCCCGCACGATGACGGCTGCCTCGCCCGGGGACGAGGACCCACGCCCGCAGTCGATGCGCCGCCAGGTGCTGCACCTGGCGGTGCCGGCGTTCTTCGCCCTGGTGGCCGAGCCGCTGTTCCTGCTCACCGACTCCGCGATCGTCGGCCGTCTCGGCACCTCGTCGCTGGCCGGCCTGGGCGTGGCCAGCGCGGTGCTCGTGACGATCCTCAACGTCTTCGTCTTCCTCGCCTACGGCACGACGTCGGCGGTGGCCCGCCGCCTGGGCGCGCGCGACCGCAGGGGCGCGCTGTCGGCCGGCGTCGACGGCCTGTGGCTCTCGGTCATCCTGGGCGTCCTGGCCGGCGTGGCCCTGGCGCTGCTGGCCCAGCCCGCCGCCGTCGTCTTCGGGGCCACGCCGGAGGCGACGAGCGAGGCGGTGACCTACCTGCGCATCTCGGCGCTCTCCATCCCTCCCATGCTCGCGGTGCTGGCGGCGGTCGGCGTCCTGCGCGGGCTCCAGGACACCCGCACCCCCCTGCTCGTCTTCGTCATCGGCTTCGCCGCCAACGCCGGGCTGTCGCTGCTGCTCGTGCACGGCGTCGGGTGGGGCATCGCCGGCGCGGCGTGGGGCTCGGTCATCGCCCAGACGGGTATGGCGCTCGTGCTCTGCACGGTCGTCCTGCGCGGCGCCAGGGGGTATGGCGCTCCGCTCACCTTCACCGCCACCGGGGTGCTGCGCGCCGCCGTGGACGGCGTCCCGCTCATCATCCGCACCCTGTCGCTGCGCGCCGTCGCCCTGCTGACGACGTGGGTCGCGGCCGACCTGGGCGAGGCCGAGCTGGCCGCGCACCAGGTGGCCCTCACCTACTGGGGTGCCCTGGCCCTGGCCCTGGACGCCCTGGCCATCGCGGCGCAGGCGCTGGTCGGCAAGGCCCTCGGCGCCGGCGACAGGGTCGCCGCGCGGACGGTCGTGCGCCTGCTCATGCGCTGGGGGGTCTACTTCGGCCTGGTCCTGGCCGTCTTCACGATCGCGCTGCACCGCGTCATCCCGCTCGGCTTCTCCACCGACGCCGAGGTGCGCGCCTCCCTCGCCGCGGCGCTCGTCGTCGTGGCGGTGGGCCAGCCGATCGCGGCGATCGCGTTCGTCCTGGATGGCGTGCTCATCGGCGCCGGCGACACCCGCTGGCTGGCCGGCGCCCAGACCGTCTTCCTCCTCGCCTACCTGCCGATGGGCCTGGCCGTGTGGGCCTCGGACGTCGAGGGCGCGACCGGCCTCGTCTGGCTGTGGGTCGCCTTCACCGGCTTCCTCGTCGTGCGCGCGCTCGGCCTGCACCTGCGCGGGCGGACCGACGTGTGGATGGTGACGGGCGGCTCGCGCTGAGGGGTCGCGGTCCCCGGCGGGCGTCGTCCAGGTGGGCACCGACCACGTGCCGGATCCCGGCGACCAGGGCGATGGCGCCGAGGTCGTCCCACCCGGAGGTGACCGACAGGCGCAGCAGGCCGGCGGCGAGCAGGAAGTCGAGCAGGACGCGCACCCCCTGGCGCAGGCCGGCGAGCAGGGCCACCCCTGCGCCGGCGAGGACGCCGGCGGCGACGACCGCCAGCGCGGCGCCGCCGACCACGGCGCTCACGGCGGCCTCGGTCCGCCGGCCTCGGCCGATCCGAGCTCCTCGCGCTCACGCTCGATCTCCTTGGCGAGGAAGTAGTTGAGCGCGGTGCGGATGGCGGCGACGGCGGCCAGCTTGCCGATCTCCTCGAAGGACGGGGCGACGGCGGTGGTGAGGACGTCACTGGCGAGCTGGAACTCCAGGCCGAGCGCCAGGAAGCGACCCAGCAGCAGGCGGACCCGGACGAACCCTGCGGTGTCGCGACGGGCCACCGCCCTCAGGAACAGCCAGAAGGCCGCGACGGCGCCGACGCCGATGACGACCGCACCGGCAGCCTCCACGAGGAGGACGAGCACGTCGACGGATCGACGCAGCAGATCTTCAGGCACGATGCCTCCTGGGAGGGGAGGAGCGAGGCGCTCATGCTCCACCCGCCCGGCGGCGGCTGCAAGCGGACCTGCCGACCGACCGGTCCGCTAGCCAGGGGTCGGGCCGGGCCCGTCGTCGTGACCCCACGGCTGGAGCAGGCGGGCCAGCCCGGGCGCCGCGTCGACCGTGGTCACCTCGCGCGCGACCCCTACCCCCTCCGCCGCGAACGCCTGGAGGACGGCGCGGATGACCGCGTGGGTGGCCTCCTTGGTCTCCAGCTGCCTGGCGCCGGACCAGAAGCGCAGCTCCAGCTGCACCGCGGCGGGGCTCACCGAGACGAGGAAGGCCTCGGGGCCGGGCTCGTCCAGCACCGCCGGCACGGCCCGCATCGCACGGACAGCCGTCGCGGCGGCATGGTCGAGGTCTGCGGTGTCGGTGAGGTCGACGACCACCGAGCTGCGCACCTGCTCGAAGCCCGTCCGCACGGTGACCACCTCGGAGTGCAGGGTGCCGTTGGGGATGAGCACGAGCCGGCCGTCGAACGCCCGCATCGACGTGCTGGTCAGGCCCATCGAGACGATCGTGCCCCGGTGCTCCAGCACCGAGATCTGGTCGCCGACGCGGAAGCGGTCCCGGCTGAGGATGACGATGCCGGCGAACATGTTGCCGAGCACCGTCTGGAACGCGATGCCCGCGGCGATGGAGATGACGCCGATGCCCCCGAGCAGGTTGACGGGCCGGATGCTGGGGAAGGTGACGGTCAGGGCCGCGGCGACGGCCAGCAGCCCGATCAGCCAGGAGAGGAGGCGCCCGAGGACCTCGGCCGAGCTCGGGCCGCGACCCCGCCACAGCATGGTGCGACGGACCAGCACCCGCACGACCTGCCCGAGCAGCAGGCCGCACACGAGGACGGTCAGGCCCAGGCCGGCACCGACCGCGGTCACCGGCGGCAGGTCCAGACCCTCCAGCGTCTCCCTCACGGTCCGCCCCTGCCTCGGTCGCCGAGCCTCGCCACGCTGGCCACCCTAGTGGCGCAGCACGGGGACGGCCCGGCAGCCGGTCGCCTCCCGCGACGCTCTGCTCAGAACGCGCCCTGGTGGACGTAGCGCAGGCTGGGGTAGAGGTAGGCGTACACCGTGTAGTCGTCGGTGCGCCCGAAGCGGACGTGCACGACCGTCTCCTCCTCCAGCGTCACCTCCTCGACGTCGAGCTCGTCGTAGCGTCCGTTGAAGCTCCAGGTGAAGCCGGCGACCGCGTCGCGGTCCCCGACCGCCAGCGCGACGGTCACGGAGTGCTGACCCCCGACGAAGCGCAGGCTGCCCGAGAAGTGCTCCGGCAGGACCCGCGTGGCCCGGGCAGGGGTGTAGGTCAGGAAGCCTTCGTACGCCGCCCCGCTGCTCTCCCCGTCGTGCGGCTCCTTCAGCACGTGGGCCCCGACGCCGCGCCTGAAGTAGGGGTTCGCCGAGGGCTGCGTGCACCAGTTGGCCAACCGCTGGAAGTCCCGCTTGGAGGCCGTCACGGGCGCCACGGGGTGGCCACGCCACCGCCGGTGACCTCTCGCCGCCCCCGCACGTCGCCGTAGAGGCGCCGTTGCAGGCGCAGGTCGTCGCGGAGCCGGTGCGGCAACGGGAGGTGCCGGTCCGTGAGCTCGTCGGCGAAGATCTCCATGGCCCCCAGCAACGACTGGTGCGCCTGGTCCAGCTCGCCGCGTGCCGCCGGGTCGGTCCGGTACGCGTGGACGCGGTCACGAGCCTTGCGGACGTCCGTGGCCAGCTCGGAGAGGGACCTGAGGGGTTCGGCGCGACCTTGCGCCAGGGCGATCTTCATGGGCAGGACTCCGCTCGAGGACCGATACCGACGCCGGCAGGTACCACGACTGTACGCCTGTTTGGGGGCACGGTCTCGCCCCGGCGGGAGGACGTCGCGGCGGTGGTGCTGGAGCCGGGGCGGTCCGGGGCGCCCGTGCCCGGGGGCTGCCCCGGGGCACGGGCGCAACCAGGACTACTGCCGGGTGTGGTCGAAGGGCTCGTCGGACGGGGCCGGGGTGGCACCCGGGCCGGCGGGGGCCTGCTGCGTGCCGACCTTGGCCTTCTGCGCGGCGCGACTGGCCTGCTCGCTCACGCTGGGGCCGCGGGCGGCCTCCTGCCTGATCTTCTCCGACTCCTCGGACAGGGTCTGCAGGTAGCCCTCCCAACGCTGCTGCATGGGCTTGATGAGGCCACCACCGACACCGACGACGAGGATGCCGGCGATCGTCCCGAGCACGGCGATGAGCACGGGCATGGTCACGGTCGTGGCGATCCCGACCTGGTTCAGCGCGGCGATGATGCCCAGGCCGAGGATGAAGACGGAGGCGATCGTGCCCAGCAGCCGCCCGTAGGACAGCCCGCCCAGCGTGGCGCTGATGATGTCCTTGACGGCGGCGGCGATGGCGGCCGCGACGACGACGATGACGATCGCGACGACGATCCGGGGCAGGAAGGCGATGACCCCGGTCAGCAGCTGGCTGACGGGGTTGGGGCCGAAGACCCCGAAGGCCATCTGCAGCACGAAGAGCAGGAGCGCGTAGTAGACGATCTTCCCGACGATCGTCGAGGCGTCGTACCGGCTGTTGGCCAGGGCGCGCTTGACCCCGCCGCGCTCGACGGCACGGTCGAAGCCGACACGCTCCAGCACCCCGTCGACGGCCTTGCCGATGAGCTTGGCGATGACCCACCCGATGAGGAGGATGAGCAGGAAGCTGACGATCTTGGGGACGTAGAGCACGGCGGAGGTCCACAGTGCCGTCAAGGGTTCGGTCATGACGATCCTTCGGGTCGGGGCCGCGCACGGGGTCGCGGTGCGTACGGCGTCAACCTACGTCGGCGCGCGCGGACCTGTCGCTGCCAGCCGACGCACCGCGACGGCGTCAGGCGGTGGCGGACTGCAGGCGGGCGTCGAGGCGGGTGAGGAGGGAGGCCAGACCGGCCGCGAACTCGGTGTCGCTGCGGTCCTGCTGCAGGTGGGCGCGGAGCTCCAGCACGGCCGGGTAGGCCTGCAGGTCGACCTCGGCGTCCTTGCCGGGGCGCGGACCCGCACCGTTGCGGCCCTGGTCCTCGTCCATCGGCACGCCGGGGGGTGCGGTCGCGCCGGCGTTGGCGGCCTCCAGCAGCAG
>JASKZT010000363.1 GCA_030145965.1 Ornithinimicrobium sp. | reverse complement strand
ATCGGCGCCTCGCGCGTCCCCTTCGAGCGCCTCGACGGCAACTTCTACATCATCCTCTACAACTGGGGCGTGCAGCTGATCCTGCCGACGATCATCCTCACGCTGATCTCGATCGCCTCCTACAGCCGCTACACGCGGGCCTCGATGCTGGAGACCATCAACCAGGACTACATCCGCACCGCGCGCTCCAAGGGCCTCTCCGACCGGGTGGTCTTCACCAAGCACGCCCTGCGCAACGCCCTCATCCCGATCACGACGATCGTGGCCTTCGACTTCGCCAACCTGCTCGGCGGGGCGGTCGTGACCGAGACGGTCTTCGGGTGGAAGGGCCTGGGCGACATGTTCCGGGTCGGCCTCAACTTCGTCGACCCCGGGCCGGTCATGGCCTACTACCTCGTGGCGGGTGGCGCGGCCGTGATCATGAACATGCTGGCCGACATCGCCTACGCCTTCCTCGACCCGCGTATCCGACGGTGAGGCGGACCCCGATGCCCACCCTCCCGTCGCAGGCCGGACGCCCGGCCCGAACAGCTAGGACCAGCCGATGAACGACAAGCCCGACACCACCCCGCCGGAGGGCGACCGGCCGGGCCAGGACCGCCCGCCGGTCCCCGGCTCCGGGCGCGAGGGCATCTCCCCGATCCCCGCCCAGCAGGACAAGGCCGCCCCCCAGGACGCCGACACGCTCGTCAGCTCGCGCTACTCCGTCGAGAAGCCGCTGGACCTCTCCCAGAAGTCCTACTCCCAGGGCCAGCTGGTCCGCCGCCGCTTCCTGCGCCACCGGGGGGCGATGGTCTCCCTCTTCGCCCTCGTGGCGATCACCGGCTTCGCCTTCACCTCCATCGGCTACGGCTGGCTGCCCGGCTGGTGGGGCAAGAACTTCTGGGAGGGCGCGCTGGTCGAGGACCAGGGCCGTCCGACCTTCGGGCTCTGGCCCCCGGCCTGGGGCGAGCACCCGTTCGGCCAGGACAACGCCGGCAAGGACTACTTCGCGCTGACGATGCGCGGGACGCAGCGCTCCCTCATCGTGGCCTTCACCGTCGGTCTGATCTCCACGCTCATCGGGACGATCATCGGCGCCGTGGCCGGCTACTACCGCGGCTGGCTCGAGTCGATCCTCATGCGGATCACCGACCTCTTCATCGTCATCCCGGGGCTGGTCCTCGCGGCCGTCCTGGGCAAGATCGCCGGCGGCGGCATCTGGCCGCTGGCGATCCTGCTGAGCATCATCGGCTGGACCGGGCTGGCCCGTCTGGTCCGCGGCGAGGTGCTCTCGCTGCGCGAGCGCGAGTTCGTCACCGCCGCGGAGGCGATCGGCACCGGCTCGGGGCGCATCATCTTCAAGCACATCCTGCCCAACACGATCGGCACGATCATCGTCAGCGCGACGCTGGCCATCGCGGCGACGATCCTCACCGAGTCGGCCCTGTCCTTCCTCGGCTGGGGCGTGCGCCCGCCGGACACCTCCCTCGGCCTGCTGATCTCGACCTACCAGACGAGCTTCCAGTCCCGCCCGTGGCTCTTCTGGTGGCCCGGCATGATCATCCTGGCCATCGCCCTCGCCGTGAACTTCCTCGGCGACGGCCTCCGTGACGCCTTCGACCCCCGCCAGAACAGGACCGCCGACTGATGAGCAGCCCCACCGACAGCTACACCGGGCAGGCCTACAGCGGCTCGGGCACGCCCACGGAGGGCGAGGAGGTCGTCCTGGCCTTCGACGACGTCGACGTCCGGTTCAAGACCGAGTTCGGCAGCGTCCACGCGGTCAAAGGCGTCGACCTCAGGGTCCGTCCCGGCGAGGTCGTGGCCCTCGTGGGCGAGTCCGGGTCGGGCAAGTCGGTCACCTCCATGACCGCCATGCGGCTGCTGCCGCAGAACGCCACCATCGGCGGTGCGGTCAACGTGGCCGGGCGCGAGGTCGGCAAGCTCACCGAGCGCACGATGCGCCGGCTGCGCGGCAACGACGTGGCCATGGTCTTCCAGGAGCCCATGACCGCGCTCAACCCCGTGCTCACCGTCGGCACCCAGATGGTGGAGTCGATGGAGCTGCACGGCGTCGCCCGCGGCCAGCAGGCCCTCGACCGCGCGGTCGAGCTGCTCGAGATGGTCGGCATCCCCGAGCCCTCCCGGCAGATGAAGAAGTACCCCCACGAGCTCTCCGGCGGACAGCGCCAGCGCGTCGTCATCGCCATGGCGATCAGCTGCGACCCCAAGGTGATCATCGCCGACGAGCCGACCACGGCCCTCGACGTCACGGTGCAGGCCGACATCCTCGACCTGCTCCGCTCGCTCAAGGACAAGCTCAACACCGGCATCCTGCTCATCACGCACAACATGGGTGTCGTGGCCGACATGGCCGACCGCGTCGCGGTGATGTTCAAGGGCGAGATCGTCGAGCGCGGCACCGTCGAGGAGGTGCTCCTCCGGCCGCAGCACGAGTACACCAGGATGCTGCTCGGCTCGGTGCCCCGCATGGGCGCCGGGCGCGGCCAGATGGGCATCCGCGTCAAGGAGGAGGTCGACCAGGAGGCGCCGCTGGCGATCGAGCTGAGGAACCTGGTCATCGAGTACCAGCGCCTGGGCAAGCCGCCGTTCCGCGCGGTCGACGACGTCAGCTTCCACGTCCGCAAGGGTGAGATCGTCGGCCTGGTCGGCGAGTCGGGCTCGGGCAAGTCCACGATCGGGCGGTGCGCCCTCGGGCTCATCCCGGCCGCGAGCGGGGAGTTCCGCCTGCTCGGCCAGGACATCACCGCGATGAACAAGCGCCAGAAGAAGGCGCTGCGCAAGCGGATCGGCGTCATCTTCCAGGATCCGGCGGCGTCCCTCAACCCGCGCCTGCCGATCGGGGACTGCATCGCCGAGCCGCTCGTCGTGCACGACGTGGGCAACCGCAAGAGCCGCCAGGACAAGGTCTACGAGCTCCTGGACGCCGTGCACCTGCCCCGCGAGGTCTACAACCGCTACCCGCACGAGGTGTCCGGCGGCCAGCGCCAGCGCATCAGCGTGGCGCGCGCCCTCACGCTGGACCCGGAGCTGCTCGTCGCCGACGAGCCGACCTCGGCGCTCGACGTGTCGGTCCAGGCCCGGGTGCTGAAGATCTTCGCCGAGCTGCAGGAGCAGTTCGGGTTCGCCTGCCTCTTCATCAGCCACGACCTGGCGGTCATCGACCTCCTGGCCCACAAGGTGGTCGTGCTGCAGAACGGCCAGGTCGTCGAGGCCGGTCCGCGCCAGCAGATCATGGAGAACCCGCAGGAGGACTACACCCAGCGGCTCATCGCGGCCGCCCCGGTGCCCGACCCGGTCGAGCAGAACCGTCGCCGCCGCGAGCGGCACGAGCTGCTCCTCGCCCAGGGCGAGGAGATCGCCGAGCTGCACGTCGCCAGCGTCGACGAGTTCCGCGGGTCGATCTCCGACGAGGCGGACGGGGTCTGAGGCCCGAGCGTCGCCGGTCACGGCGGCCCCACCCGGGACGGGTGCGGGCCGTCGTGCCATGGTGGGAGCAGATGCGGGTGGAGGTATGAGGTGAAGGTCGTGTTCGCGGGCACCCCCGAGGTGGCCCGTCCGTCGCTGGAGGCGCTGCTGGCCTCCTCCCACGAGGTCGTCGGCGTGCTGACCCGCCCCGACGCCCGGGCCGGCCGGGGCCGCCGGACCCGGCCCTCGCCGGTGCGCGAGGCCGCGGAGGCCGCCGGGGTGCCGGTGCTGGCCCCGGGCCGCCTCCGTGAGGACGGCGTCCGGGAGCAGCTGGCGGAGTGGGCGCCCGACGTGTGCGCCGTCGTGGCCTACGGGGCGCTGGTGCCGCCGGAGCTCCTCGGACTGCCGCGCCTCGGCTGGGTCAACCTGCACTTCAGCCTCCTGCCGGCGTGGCGGGGCGCCGCGCCGGTCCAGTACGCCCTGCTGGCCGGTGACGAGGTGACCGGGGCGGTGACGTTCGTCCTGGAGGAGGGGCTGGACACCGGCCCGGTCCTGGGCAGCCTCACCGAGGCCGTGCGGCCGCGCGACACCAGCGGGGAGCTGCTCGAGCGCCTCTCGGTGGCGGGCGCGGGCCTGCTCGTGGCCACGATGGACGGGCTGGAGCGCGGTGAGCTCGTCGCCCGGCCCCAGCCCGGGGAGGGCGTCAGCCTGGCTCCGAAGATCGAGGTCGACGA
>JASKZT010000338.1 GCA_030145965.1 Ornithinimicrobium sp. | reverse complement strand
GGGCCGGGCTCCGCCGCGGTGCCGGGCGTCCCCGCCGGGCCCTGGCGCGTCGACGAGCAGGCGCTGGCCGGCTGGGTCGACCGGCTGGGGCGCGCCGTGCGCGCGCACCACGCCGCCCGCCCCCTCAGCCCGGGGATGCCGATGGCCGAGGCCGTCCACGCCCTCGCCCTGCCCGACCACCTGCGTCCGGCGGACGACGGAGGCGGTCTGCCCGCCGACCGGCCGGCCCCGGGTCCGGAGCTCGTCCGCCGCGCCGCCACCGCCGCGGGGCTGAGCGTCGCCGACGGCCGGGTCGCCGACCCCGCGGTGGGAGGCCTCGGCGCCGCCGAGCCGGCCGTGGCGCGGCTCGAGGAGCGGCTGCGCACCTCGCCCTTCGCCGCCCCCGAGCGCGACGACCTCGACCGGCTCGGGCTGGGCCCGGCCGAGCTCGCCGCGGCGGCCCGGCTGGGGCGCCTCCTGCGCGTGGCCGACGACGTCGTGCTGCTGCCCGACGCGCCGGCCCGCGCGATGGCCGTGCTGGCCCGGCTCGAGCAGCCGTTCACCCTCAGCGAGGCCCGCCAGGCGCTGGCCACGACGCGGCGGGTGGCGGTGCCGCTGCTCGAGCACCTGGACGGCCGGGGCTGGACGCGGCGGGACGACGGTCGGCTGCGCCGCGTGGTGCGCTGAGGGCGGTCAGGCGGTGGCGGGTGCGGCCGCCGCGCGGCGGTGCCAGCCCCAGAGCAGGGCACCGAGCACCGCGAAGCCGGCGCTGGCCAGCGCCGCGGTGAGCATGCTCGCCGTGACGAGCGGCGCCACGACGCCGGCGGTCAGCGCGTTGGTGATGAGCACGGCGAAGGCGGACACCGACGCCGCCGACCCGCGGTGGGAGGGGAAGAGGTCCAGCAGCGCCAGCTGCAGCACCGGGAAGGCGATGCCGATGGCGGTGCCCAGCAGCGTCGGCCCGACGAGCACCCACGGCAGCACGGGCAGGGCCGCGGCCAGGACGACGTTGAGGGTGGCCGCGACGAGGACGAGCACCATCGTCCGGTCGACGAGCACGGACCCGGACACGCGGTCGGCCATCCGGCCGCTGATGAAGGAGCCGACGACCATCCCGCCGACCAGGGGGACGAAGAGCATCCAGAAGTCCTGCTCCCCCTTGCCCAGGAGGTCCACGACGACGATCGGCGCGGCCAGCACGTAGAAGATGTAGGCGCCGAAGGTGCACGACGTGGCCAGCGCCAGGCGCTGGAAGGTCCACGACCGCGACACCTGCCAGAGACCGCCGACCACGGCACCGACCCGCAGGGGCACCCGCTCCTCCTTCGGGAGCGTCTCCGGGAGGACGAACGCGGTCGCCGCCGCCACGACGAGCGCGTAGGCGCCGACGAACCAGAAGATGACCGGCCAGGTCCCCAGCTGCAGCAGCCAGCCGCCGATGATCGGCGCCACGGCCGGGGCGATGGCGAAGATCATCATCACCTGGCTCATGAGCCGCTGCGCCTGGGCGCCCTCGTAGAGGTCGCGGATGACCGCCCGGCTGACGACCGTGGCGGCGCCGGCGAAGACGCCCTGCACGGCACGGCCGACGAGCAGCCAGGCCAGGCTCGGCGCGAGCGCGCACAGGACCGAGGCCACGACGTACCCGCCCAGACCCACGAGCATGACCGGCTTGCGGCCGAGCGCGTCCGAGAGCGGGCCGTGCAGCACGCTCATCACCGCGAAGGCCAGCAGGTAGACGCTCGTCAGCTGCTGCAGCGCCACGGGGTCGGCGCCGACGTCACGGCCGATGGCGGCGAAGGCCGGGAAGATCGTGTCGATGGTGAACGGCCCCAGCATGGCCAGCGAGGCCACGACGAGGGTGACGGTCCACCCGGGGGGCCGCCTCACCCGCGGCGTCCACGCGGGGGCAGCTCGACGGTGAAGAGCGGGAGGAAGAGCTGCGCGAGCGGCCCGATCGCCACGGCGTAGAGCACCGTGCCGAGCCCGACGACCCCGCCCAGCGCCCAGCCCACGGCGACGACCGAGACCTCGATGGCGGTGCGGACGAGCCGGATGGAGCGGCCCGAGACGCGCGCGAGGCCGGTCATGAGGCCGTCGCGCGGGCCGGGGCCGAACTGCGAGCCGATGTACATCCCCGTCGCGACGCCGTTGAGCACGATCCCGCCGAGAAGGAGCAGCACCCGCCACCCGAGGGCGTCGGGCTCGGGCAGCAGCGCGAGGGTCAGGTCGGCCGACGGCCCGATGAGCAGCGCGTTGGCCAGCGTGCCGAGCCCGGGGCGCTGGCGCAGCGGGATCCACAGGAGCAGCACGAGCAGGGAGACACCGACGACGATGGTGCCGAAGGACAGCGGCAGCTGCTGCTGCAGGCCGACGTGGAGCACGTCCCACGGGATGAGGCCCAGGACGCTGCGCACGACCATCGCCATCGAGGCGCCGTAGAGGAAGAGCCCGACGAGCAGCAGCGTGAGCCGGGGCAGGAGCCGCCCGGCGCGCAGCTGCTCCAGGGGCCCGAGGTTGGCGAGCTGTCGCCGGGGCGCGGGGCGGTCCGTCACAGCGGTCAGTGTGCACGACCGTGAGACCCGGCGCCGCGCCAGCCCTAGAGTGGACCGCTCACCCCCCACGCCCCAGGAGGCACCACGTTGAGCCAGCACCGTCCCGGTATGGGCGCGTTCCCGGTCGAGGGCGGCTTCGGCTTCCGTGTGTGGGCGCCGCACGCCGAGCGGGTCAGGGTGGTGGGTGACTTCAACGGCTGGGACGACGCCGCCCACGAGCTGGCCGCCGAGGACGGGGGGCACTGGTACGGCGAGGTCGCCGGCGCCGAGCACGGCCAGGAGTACCAGCTGCTCCTGACGAACGGCGAGGACACCTTCCTGCGCATCGACCCGCGGGCGCTGGCCGTGACCAGCTCGGTGGGCAACGGGATCCTCTACGACCACGGCCGCTTCGACTGGGACGGCGACGAGAGGTTCGTGACCCCGGGGCAGCACGAGCTGGTCGTCTACGAGACCCACATCGGCTCCTTCATGCCGACCCAGGACGGCGGCCCGGCCGACCTGCACGACCTGACCGGGCGCCTGGACTACCTGGTCGGCCTGGGGGTCAACGCGATCGAGCTCATGCCGCTCATGGAGTTCGCCGGCGACTACTCCTGGGGCTACAACCCCGCGCACATCTTCGCCGTCGAGCACACCTACGGCGGGCCGGACGCCCTCAAGACCTTCGTGCGCGAGGCGCACCGCCACGGCATCGCGGTCCTCGTCGACGTCGTCTACAACCACTTCGGCCCCAGCGACCTGCAGACCTGGCAGTTCGACGGGTGGAGCGAGAACGGCAAGGGCGGGATCTACTACTACCAGGACGAGCGGTCCCGCACGCCGTGGGGAGACACCCGTCCCGACTACGGCCGCCCCGAGGTCCGCGCCTTCATCCTGGACAACGCGCGGATGTGGCTGCGCGACTACCACGTCGACGGGCTGCGCCTGGACATGACGCCCTACATGCGCCACATCGACGGCTTCACCGGTGACATCCCCGAGGGCTGGGAGCTCATGCGCGCCATCGCCGAGCTCGTCCGGACCGAGTTCCCCGGCCGCGTGGTCATCGCCGAGGACCTGCACGCCGAGCCGGCGGTGACCTCCGTCGAGAAGGGTGGCGCGGCCATGCACGCTCAGTGGGACAGCGAGTTCGTCCACCCCGTGCGCGAGGCGCTCATCGCCCCCTCGGACGAGGAGCGCTCGGTGGCCGCGGTCGCCCGGGCGGTCACGCACACCTACCACCACCCCTTCGACCGGGTCATCTACATCGAGAGCCACGACGAGGTCGCCAACGGCAAGGCGCGGATCACGACCGAGGTCCAGGCCGACAACCCCGGGGGCTGGGACGCGCAGAAGCGCGCCACGCTCGGGGCGGTGCTCGTCCTGACCGCCCCGGGGATCCCGATGCTCTTCCAGGGGCAGGAGTTCCTCGAGGACGAGTGGTTCCGCGACACCGTGCCGCTGGACTGGGAGCGCGCCTGGGCCTTCCGCGACATCACCCAGATGTTCCGCGACCTCATCGGGCTGCGGCGCAACCTGGACGGCACCACCCCCGGGCTCTGCGGGCCCGGCACGACGATCGTCCCGGTCGACGACGACGCGGGCCTCCTCGCCTACCTGCGCTCCACGGACGACGACCGGCACGTGCTCGTCGCGCTCAACCTCACCGCCGACCCGGTGCGGGGCGAGGTCGGTCTGCCCGGCGGGCACTGGCGGCTCGTCTTCAACAGCGACGCGCGCCGCTACAGCCAGGTGTTCGGCGACCATCCGACGCCGGACCTGCACGTGCAGGACGGTCGCGCGCTGCTCGACCTCGGCCCCTGGTCGGCCGCCATCTTCCTGCCGGCGTGAGGCCGGGCGGGGCTAGGAGGTCGCCCGGTCCCCGCTCCCGGGCATGAGGTCGCGCATGACGGACGGGGTCATGCCGCGCTCCAGCCCCCACCTGACGGCCTGGGACCGCCGGGTCACCCCCATCTTGCGGTAGGCCGTGCGGATGTAGGTCTTGACCGAGTTGATGGACAGGAAGGTCTGCCGGGCGATGTCCTCGTTGGTCAGCCCGATCGTGATGAGCGCCACCACCTCACCCTCGCGGGGAGACAGCCCGTGGGAGCGGCCCGGCCAGTCGCCCGGCGGAGGCTCGTCCGTGCTCCTGCTGCCGTCGGGAGCGTCCGCCCCGCGGCCAGGTGCCACCACGACCTCGCCCGCGGCGACCTTCTCGAGCGCCTCCACGAGCCCGGCCGCGCCGATGCTCTTGTTCAGGTAGCCGCGGCACCCACGGGAGAGCGCCTGGTCGACCAGGTCCGGGTGCATGTTCCAGGTGAAGATGACGACCTTGCCGGCCCGGTCGTTGGCGATGAGCTCGTCGAAGTCCTCGCCCGTCACCGGCTCGTGCCCGAAGGAGTCGTAGAGGGCGACGTCCACCTCCTGCAGCACCGGCACGGAGGCGTCCAGCTCCATCACCTTCACGCGGTCCTCGTAGGGCTCCAGCATCGACGCGAGCCCCCGGACGACCACCTCGTAGTCGTTCATCAGGGCGACGCGGACGGGCCGGCGTGGAGTCATGTCCGCAGGCTACCCCTGATACGCGCCTGCCTCCTCGATGTCACCCCAAGGGGGGTAGCGCGACCTGCCGGCCGTGGATACGTTCGAGACGTGCCGACGACGATCGCTGTTCTGACGATGGCCAAGGGACGACATGAGCACCTCCTGGGCCAGGTCGACGGGCTGTCCGTCGGCTCCATGCCCCCGGACGTCCACAGCGTCGTGTCGATGGGTGACCGGGACCTGACCAGGGGCCGCCTGCCCCTCGCGACCGACCGGTGGCGCACCGTGGTGCGCCCCGTCCAGTCCGACCGCCGGGCGCTGCCGCTGGCCGCGGCCCGCAACGCCGCCGCCCGCGCGGCCGTGGAGGAGGGCGCGGACCTGCTCGTCTTCCTCAGCGGCGACGTGATCCCCGGCAGCCGCACCCTCGAGCGGTATGCCGAGGCGGTCGCCACGGGCGCCCCCGAGGGCGTCGCCGGCCCGGTCGTCTGGCAGGGCCCGCTGCTCCACCTGCCGGCGCTGGAGGAGAGCGCCGTCGGGTACCCCTTCGGGCACCTCGCCGAGATCGCGAGGCCCGACCCCTCGGACCCGGTGGTCGACCCCGGTCAGACGGTGGTCGAGCCGCGCTGGGAGCTCTTCCGCGGCTGCGCCTTCGCGATGTCGGCGGCGCACTTCCAGGAGGTCGGTGGCTTCTGCGCCGACTACGCCGGGCACGGCCTCGAGGACGCCGACTTCGCCGAGAAGGTGAAGGGTGCCGGCGGCTCGCTCGTCCGGGTCGGCGGCGCGGCCTCCTACCTGCAGCCCGTGCCGTCGTCGGAGCTGGCCGACGAGCTGCGGATCGCCCTGCGGCACGCAGCCGTCTGGCGCGCGCGGTGGGGTGCCGACCCCGACCACCCGATGTTCGACCGGCTCCTCGGCGCCGGCGTGCTGCAGCGGGCGGAGGAGGGCGGCTTCGCCGCCGTCTGAGCCGAGCCTTGACGGTGACCGGTCCCTCCGGGCCCTGAGCACCGGTCCGCCGACCTACCCGTCGGCGCGGTCGGTGACCCGCACCATCCCGTGCGCGCCGCGCTCCGCGTCCGCCATGACGTGGGAGACGACGGGGTAGGTGCCCGCCTCCGGGAAGGTCAGCTCGACGAACCCGCCCTGGCCCGCCTGCAGGCCCAGCGACTGGGCGCCCGCCTGCTGCGCCGGTCCCTCCGGACCGCCGAGCGTCCAGCTGCCCTCGGCGTAGACGGTGTCGAACTGCCCGCCGACGACGTGGAAGGACGTCGCTCGGCTCGGGCCGGCGTCCAGCACCCACAGCCGCACGCGCTCGCCGACCTCGGCCTCGAGCACGTGCTCGTCGTACTGGTCGGCGATGCCGTTGAAGGTGACGAACGTCGGGCGGTCCGCCGCGGCAGCGGCCGCGTCGACCTCGGCGGCGGGTGCGCCGCCCCGGCCGGTGCCGGGGGCCAGGTGGGCCTCGGACTGGACGAGCAGGTACTCCCTGTCCACCGCGGGCAGCCCCTCGGCCGGCTCGATGACGACCGCCCCGTGCATGCCGGCCGAGATGTGGCTGGTCATGGGCATCGTGGAGCAGTGGTACATCCAGATCCCGGCCCGCCGTGCGGTGAAGGTGTAGGCCAGCGACTCCCCGGGCGGGATGGTGCGCATCGGCTCGTCGGGCGCGAGCGCCCCGGCGTGGAAGTCGATCGAGTGCCCCATCGTGCCGTCGTTGACGAGCGTGACCTCGAAGACGTCGCCGACCCGCCCGCGCAGCGTCGGCCCGGGCACCCGCCCGCCGAAGGTCCAGCGCACCTGGGTCACCCCCGGCGCGACCTCCAGCTCCTCCTCGGTCGCCGTGAGCGTGACCCGGTGCGTCGTGCCTGCGGGCGTCCTCAGCGGTGGCAGGGCGGCGTCGACCGGGTCGGTGACCGTGGCGTCGGGGTGAAGCTGGACCGGGCCGACCGCGTCGCCGGCGTCTCCCTCACCGGTGACGACGATGTCGAGGACCATCCCCATCTGCCGGTGGCCGACGATCGTGCACCACCCCTGGGCCGTCGCGCCGACCACGCCCAGGTCCAGGGTGGCGCTCTCACCGGGGGCGAGCCGCGGCGTCCGCCCGCCGAGCAGCTGCAGGTCGTGGACGGCCGACGGGTCGTCGTTGGTCAGCTCGACGACGAGCCGGTCGCCCCTCGGCACCTCGAGCCGCGCGGGCTCGAAGCGCATCTCCACGGCGCTGACCGCCACGGTGGTCGTGCGCCCGGTGGGCTCCACCGCCGCGCTGCCCCCGGCGGTGGCCGGTCCCGCCGCCACCAGCCCCGCCGCGGCGGGGTCGACGGCCACGCCGACGGAGACGGCCAGGACGAGGGCCGACAGGGCCGCGACCAGCTGGCCGCCGGACCAGACGGAGGGCAGACGGTCGGGCCGGCCGGGCTCGGGCGCGGGGTCCGCGGGGGAGGGCCGCTCGCCGCGCAGCCGGGCCGCCTCGACCTGTCGGCGCGCCCGGACGGCGGCCCGGACGCCGCCGAGCATGAGCGGGACGAAGGCGGCCAGCGCCACGAGGACGAGCACCGAGACGACGACGCGGACCACACCGGGGACCGGCAGCAGGCAGAGCAGCAGCCCGACGTTGACGACGACGAGCCGCGCGGTGCCGAGGCGGTCGAACCACGCCTGCCCCGCGCGGACGACGGTCCGGCCGCCGCCCAGGACGGAGGGGACGAGGTACGACAGGGCACCGGGCAGCAGCTGTCCGGCGAAGCCGACGACGAGGATGGCGGTCGTCGTGCCGAAGCCGTCGACGAGCTCGGCCCAGGTCTGCGTGGTCGCGAGCCGCACGAGCACGACGACGATCCCGGCCAGCCACCACACCAGCGCCAGGCCGACCGAGGCGGGCGCGAACTCGCGGGGCAGGGCCCGGCGCACCGGGGCCAGCACCGCCGAGGCCCACCAGAGCAGCGCCACGGCATACAGGGCGAGGGCGGCGACGCCGACCCAGCGCAGGTCGGCGAGGGCGCCGGCGACGAGCAGCACGATCGCGCCCGCGAGGCCGGGCAGGGCCTGGGTCGCCCGACGCTCGGCACGGGGGCCGATGGCGGTGCGCAGCATCGTCGGCCACAGGGTCAGCAGGGTGCCGGTGACGGTGAGCCCGACCCAACCCAGGACGTTGACGGTGACGTGCGCGAGCAGCAGCCGCCCGTGCGTCGCGTCGGGCAGGCCGAGGGCCAGGGTGGCGCCGAGCGCGGCCCCCACCGGCAGGCAGAGGGCCGCCGCGAGGTAGTAGCGCACGGTGACCCGGAAGCGGCCGGGCAGCGCCGCCCGCAGCCGGCGGACGAGCTGGACCCCGTGCCAGAGCACGGCGACGGCGACGAGGGTGGCCCCCGTGACGGTCAGCCACCACCGTCCGGTCGGCACGCCGACCAGCGTCGTGGCGGTGCCCAGGAGGAGCAGGGTGAGGCGCTGGCCCTGCCGGCGTCGCTCGTCCAGGCCCGGACGGGTCCGTAGTAGGGCCTGGGCGAAGTGGGTCGTCCACACCATGACCGAGTGGGTCAGGGCGCCGAGGAGCACCAGGTGGACCATGAGCCAGCGCGCGTCCGGCACGAAGGGGTGGACGAGGGCCACGACGACCGCGAGGACCATCCACAGCAGGCCGGGGTGGTCGCGCAGCGGCCACCGACCCCGGGCGCCGGGCGGCCGGCCGGGACGCGCGGAGGGGGCGGGGGTGACCGTCGACCCGGCCGCGGGTGCGGGTGACGGGGCGGGTACGGGGTCGGTCGGGGCGGGCATCAGGCGTGCTCCTGGGCGGAGGTGCGGACGACGGGGTGCCGGGCCGTGGTCGCGGTGACGACGGTGACGGCGACGAAGAGGAGGATGGCGGCCACGTTGCCGACGAGGGCGGCCTGCCAGCCGGTGGTCGCCCCTGCGGTGACGGTGAGCACCCGGGCCAGCAGCGTGAGGTGCA
>JASKZT010000333.1 GCA_030145965.1 Ornithinimicrobium sp. | reverse complement strand
GCGCGCACCTCGTCCTCGGTCAGCTGCGGGGTGTCGATGCTCTCGTGCTCGCCCGCGATGCCGCCGGAGACGCAGACCTTGATGACGTCGGCGCCGGCGCGCAGCTGCAGCCGCGTCGCGCGGGCGAAGCCGTCGGCCCCGTCCGCCTCGAGCCCGTCGGCGTCCCACCCGTGCCCGCCCGTGCAGCACAGGGCGTGGCAGGCGGTGAAGATCCGCGGGCCCGCCACGGCGCCCCGCTCGATCGCGTCCCGCAGGTCGATGTCGAGGTAGCGGCTCTCGCCGACCAGCCGTGTCGTCGTCACCCCGGCCTGCAGCGTGCGCGCCGCGGCGTCGGCCATGAGGAGCACGACCTGGGCGTCGCTCGCCCCGTCGACGGCGTCCGACATCGCGCCGGGCAGCGCCAGGCCGAGGTGCACGTGCATGTTGATGAGGCCGGGCACGACATACCCGCTGGTCCGGGCCTCGCGGAAGGGCGCGTCGCCGAGCCCGGCGAGCACCTCCTCGCGCGGGCCGAGCGCGGCGACCCGGCCGTCGGTGCCGATGAGCACGGCGGCGTCCGCCACGTCACCGACGAGCGGGTCGACGACCGTCGCCCCGCTCAGCAGCACGGGGACGTCGGGGGTGGTCATGGCAGCTCCTTGTCGAGGACGGGTTCGAGGAGGGACACCGGCGGCGACCCGTGCGCCATGAGCGCGTCGTGCAGGCGCCCGAGGCCTCCTGGTACGCGGTCGGCGAAGCGGCCGCGCAGCCGGTGGAAGGTGTCGCGGCCGAGGACGTAGGTCGAGGGGTAGGTCGGGTTGTCGTGCCGGGTGTAGCGGTCGACCTCGCCCTCGGCCATGTGCGTGTCCATGCCCGTGCGCTCGGCGAGCAGCTGCACGGCCTGGGTGTAGCTGAGCCGGCCGGTGTGCAGGCCGGTGTCGATGACGAGGCGCAGCGAGCGCCACAGCCGGTTGCGCCGGGCGAAGAGCGCCTGGGTGCTCGTGCCGAAGACCCGCTCCTCCAGGACGTCCTCGACGTAGAGGCCCCAGCCCTCGACGAAGAGCGGGGTGCGGAAGTAGCGCAGGAAGGAGTCCTGGTCGGTGCCGGCGCGGTGGTGCACCGACTGCAGGTGGTGCCCGGGGTAGGTCTCGTGGCCGACGATCGAGCGGATGAAGGTCGGGCAGTTGTCGCGCTCGTGCCCGGCCACCTGCTGGGGGCTGGCCGACTCGTCGGCCTCGGTGATGAGGAACTGGCTGACCGAGCGCGTCGCGTAGGGCGGCACCGTGCGCATCTCGCCCAGCGGCAGCCCGGCGCGGCGGTACTCCGGCAGCGGCGCGACCTCGCACTCCTGGTCCTCCGGGACGGTGGCCAGGTCGTGCTCGAGGGTCAGCCGGAGGCTCTCCTGCACCTCGGCGCGGTAGGCGGCGACGAACTCGGCCGCCGGGGTCCGCTCGGCCTTGAGCGCCTCGATCTGCTCGCGCCAGGTGCGATGCGGGTCGAGGGCGGCGGCGAGCTCGGCGAGGTCCGTCTCCGCCTGCTGGACGCTGGACCATCCGTGCTGCCAGACCTCCTCTGCGGTCAGGTCGAGGCAGTGGTAGTCGCGCAGGAGGGCGGAGAAGGTCTCCTCGCCGACGTCCCAGCGGCCCAGCCCCGTCGTGGCCAGGGTGCGGCAGTGGTGCGCGAATCCCTCGACGGCCGCGGCCAGGGTGACCCGCCGGGCGTCGGCCTCGGGGGCGAGGTAGTCGGGCAGGAGCGCGGAGAAGGCGCTCAGGTCCTCCAGCACCAGCCCCCGGAGGCCCTCCACGGCCGGCACGGCCATGGTCGCCCACCGGCCGGGCACCTCGGCGGGCCGCAGCAGGGCGCGGCCCTCCTCGAGGAAGGACCAGGCCTGCCGCAGGAGGTCGACGTAGAGGCCGGCGTAGTCGTGCCCGCCGAGCCGGGTGGGGTCGACGGAGGTGAGCGCGCTGCCGAGGGACTCGGCATACCAGTAGGGCGCGCGCTCCCAGGGCCGGGCGACGCGCAGCTCGTGCAGCCGGATGGCGACCTCGGCCTGGATGCAGCGCTCCTCCAGCCAGGCCCGCGATCCCTGCGGGCTGCGGACCGGGCCCGCCCAGCGGGCGACCGTCGACTCGAGCTGGAAGTAGTGCTCGGGGTCGGTGGAGGGGAGCTGGAGGGACGCGCTGCCGGTGTTGGGGTCGACCGCCCCGACCTCGCGGGCGAGCGCGGGGTCGGCACGCACGAGGGCACGGGCGAACTCATGCACGGGCAAGCTCCTCCAGGGTCTGCTTCAGGGGTCCCATCCCCATGGGGCCGAGGGCCAGGGCCTGGGTGTGGAAGGTGCGCTCGTCGAAGCGCCCGGTCGCCAGCGCGGTCTCGCGGGCCTGCTCCCACAGGCGGGCGCCCATCGCAAAGGCCAGCGCCTGCCCCGGCCAGCCGAGGTAGCGCACGACCTCGAACTGCGCGGTCTCGGTGTCGCACCCCGCGGCCTGGGTCAGCACCTCGACGCCGACCTCGGGGGTCCACGCGGTCGCCTCGGTGAAGCCGTTGCCCTGGGGCACCGGGTAGCCCAGGTGCAGGCCGAGGTCGATGACGATGCGGGCGGCGCGCCAGCGCTGGGCGAGGACGACGCCGAGCTGCTCGCCCGGGGCGTCGATGAGGCCCCAGTCGGCGGCACGGCCCTCGGTGTAGTGGGCCCAGCCCTCGGCGTAGCCGTGCACGTGGCACAGGTAGCGCTGCCACGGGTGCAGGCTCTGCGTCCCCATCGTCACGACGTGCTGCAGGTGGTGTCCCGGCAGGCCCTCGTGGTGGACGGTGCTCACCTCGCGCCACACCGGCAGGCGGTCGGCGCCGGTGGGCGTGGACCACACCACCCGGCCCGGGCGGGTGCCCGCGGGGTCGGGCGGGGAGTAGTAGATCGAGCCCGAGCCGGGGGCGGCGAGGACCGCGCCGCAGCGGGAGTCCTCCGGGATGTCGAAGACCTGGCCGTCGAGCAGGTGCGCGGCCCGCGCCATGCGGCCCTCCACCCAGCCGACGAGGTCGGGGCCGACCTCGACCTGGCCGGCGGGGTCGGCGTCGAGCGCGGCCGCGGCGTCGTCGAGGCCGTCGCAGCCGAGGGCGGCCGACAGCTCGTGGGCGCGGGCGGTGAGCTCGCGCAGCCGGTCCCAGCCGTAGGCGTAGGTCTGCTCCAGGTCGACCTCGGTGCCGAGGAAGGCGGTCGAGGTCGTGCGGTAGAGGTCGGCGCCGACGGCGTCGGTGGCCGAGCCACGGGCGGCGTGGACGTCCTCGAGCCAGATGGCCAGCTCGACGCAGGCGGCGCGGGCGTCACGCAGCGCGTCGTCGGCGCGGCCGTCGAGCTCGGGGGAGACGAGGCGGCCGAGCCGGTCGTCGGCCTGCGGGTCGGCCCACCGGCGCAGCTGGCCCGCGAGCGTGCGGGACTGGCGGGCGGGCACCACATACCCCTGGTCCGTGGCGGTGGCCTCGAGGCGCGCGGCGTAGTCGCGCAGCGCGCCGGGCACCTGCGCCAGGCCGTCGAGGAGGCGCTCGGGGTCGGCGGTCGCCGACTCCAGGCCCATCATCACCGCGTG
Organism: Ornithinimicrobium sp.; assembly: GCA_030145965.1. Lineage (GTDB taxonomy): Bacteria > Actinomycetota > Actinomycetes > Actinomycetales > Dermatophilaceae > Ornithinicoccus. Next base: position 213 of record JASKZT010000333.1, on the reverse strand, counting down.
GGCGGGGGAGGCGAGGGGGGCGACGAGGCCGGGCAGGAAGCCGGAGTCGTGCAGCGCCAGGTCGCTGCGCAGGCGCTCGGAGAGCGCCCGGTGCAGGACGGTGGCGGGGGCCGGGCCGGGCCCGTGGGCGGGTGAGGAGGACCCCGGGCCGGGCGCGGGGGGAAGCTGGGGGGGGGTGGTGGGGGGGGGGGGGGGCGCGTCATGAACACCCCC
>JASKZT010000322.1 GCA_030145965.1 Ornithinimicrobium sp. | reverse complement strand
TGGGGTAATTGGCAGCCCAACTGATTCTGGTTCAGTTAGTCTAGGTTCGAGTCCTGGTACCCCAGCGCGGAGACGCCCGTCCTGACGGACAGCCGAAGAGGCAGGGCAGGTTTCGCGGAGAGGCGCCCGATCGGGTAGTATCTCTCCTCGGCGCGAACGCGCCGGACATCACGGCCCCGTTGTGTAGTGGCCTAGCACGTCGCCCTCTCAAGGCGGTAGCGCGGGTTCGAATCCCGTCGGGGCTACGCCGTGAACAAGACCCCCACCACGATCGTGGTGGGGGTCTTGTGCTGTGCCGCGGCGAGGTGCGCCGGGGACGAGGGGGCACCGCGGCGGGGCGGCCGGGAACGCCGCTTCGACGTCGTCCGGGGTCGCCCGGGGCGGCGCACCCGCGTCGCCGTAGCGTAGGGGCACCACGCCACGCGCCACGGAGGAGCCCACGGTGAACAAGAACGACCTGATCGACGCCCTGGCGCCGCGCCTGGGGGGACGTGCCGCGGCGGCGCTCGCCGTGGAGTCGCTCGTCGACGTGGTGATGCGCCAGATCGCCGCGGGGGACTCCGTCGGCGTCACCGGCTTCGGGACCTTCGAGCCGGTCGACCGCGCCCCGCGCACCGGGCGCAACCCGCACACCGGTGAGGCCGTGCCGATCCCGGCCACGCGCACGCCGCGCTTCCGCCCCGGTGCCTACTTCAAGGCGGTCGTCGCCGACCCCGCCGGTCTCCCCCCGACCGGGCTCGCCGGTGCGCGCGTGGGCAGCGACGAGCAGGAGTCGCCGGCGCCCGGTGCTCCGGCCACCATCCGGCGGCCCAAGGCCTCCCGCGGCGGGCGTCGGGCGGACCCGGTCCCGGCCGACCCCACGACCGTGGCGGCCGACGACGTCCCGGCTCCCCGCCCGGCGAGGGCCGGCCGACGCACCGGCACCCCGGAGACCGTCCGGGCCGCCGGGCGCACCGAGCCGGCCCCTGCGCCGACGGCCGAGCCGAGCCGCGGTGCCGCGGCCGGGCGGCTGTCCATCGGCGGGGAGCAGATCACGCGCGACATGATCACCGCCAAGAAGGCCCAGCTGGCGCGGGCCAAGAACGATCCCGTGACGCCGGAGGGCGGGCCGAGGAAGAAGGGGAAGAAGAAGAACAAGGACAAGCGGGACACGAAGCAGAAGAAGGGCAAGAAGGCCGCCCGGCAGCAGGACTCGGCCTAGCCGCCGTCCGGGACCATGACCCGGCGCAGGCGGGCCCGGGCTCGGGTCAGCGGATGGGCTCGCCCTCGCCGACGCCGACGATCCAGAGCCGGGTCAGGTGGGCCTCGGGCACCTCGGGGTCCTCCGGCTCGACCACGACCGAGACGCGCTGGCCGGTGCGCAGGTGGCGCAGGCCGCTCGCCTCGAACACCTCCGGGGCGAAGGGGAGGCACCGCCCGGTGTCGAGGAGCACGGTGCCGGCGCCGGTCGCCAGGTCGAAGGAGTGCACGCTGGCCTGCATGCGGCCCAGCCTAGACGCCGCGGCCGACCGCGAGGAGGGTGCGGCGCCCGACGCCCAGGGCCAGCGCGGCCCGCAGGTCGGCGGCGACGTCCACGTCGCGGCGCAGCCGCGGCAGGTCCAGCTCGAGCCGCTGGGCACCGTCGGCCTCGTGCCGCAGCGCCGAGCCGGGGCCGAAGCGCGGCGTGGGCGGGGCGACCGTCGAGGCGAGCAGGACCGTGCCCGTGCCCTCGGCGTCGGGGACGAGGGCGGTGCGGTAGGCGGCGCACCGCTCCAGGGCCTCGCGCAGGTCCGCCGGACGGGCCGCCGGCACGTCGCCGAGCAGCGCGGCCCAGCCGACCCGTCCCCCCGGCGCCTCGGGCCGGTCGTCCCACCCGGCCGCCACGGCGGCGTTGAGACCCTGGCCCGGGTCGGCGACCACCCGTGCCCCGAGGGCGAGGGCCGCCTCGCGGGTCGGCGCGTCGGAGGTCACGACGGTCACCCGGTCGGCGCCGAGGGCCGCGCACGCCGTCTCCACCGTGTCGTGGGCGACGGCCCGGGCCAGGTCGCTGCGCCGGACCGGGGCGGGGGCGTCGAGCCGGCTCTTGGCCAGCGCGGCGTCCTTGACGGGCAGGACGAGGTGCCAGCGGACGCCCCCGGGCCCGTCCTGGTCGGGCGTCGGGAGGGCGGTCGTGTCGGTGCTCACCAGGGCATCCTCGCCCACGCCGCCCCCCGGGTGACAAGATGACCCCGTGACCCGTCAGCCGATCAACGACCCGATCCCGTGGTCCTACAAGGCCGTCATCGCCACCGTGCGCCCGATGCTGGTCGGGGTGACCCGCCGCTCGTGGTCGGGTGCCGAGCACGTCCCGCGCACCGGTGGGTTCATCGTCGCGAGCAACCACTACTCCGAGGTCGACCCGCTCATGCTGGCCCACTTCCTCGTCGACCAGGGCCGCCCGCCGTTCTTCCTCGCCAAGTCCTCGCTCTTCTCGGTGCCCGTCCTCGGCGCGACCCTGAAGAGCCTGGAGCAGGTGCCCGTCTACCGGGCCACCTCCCGGGCGCGGGACGCCCTCGACGCGGCACGCGAGGCCCTGGCGGCCGGCAAGCCGATCGCGATCCTGCCCGAAGGTACGCTGACCCGGGACCCCGACCTGTGGCCCATGAGGGCACGGCCGGGCGTGGGCCGGCTCGCCCTGACCAGCCGGGCGAGCGTCATCCCCGTGGGCCAGTGGGGGGCCCAGGAGGTGCTGGGCCGCTACGCCCGGCGCCCCGGCAACCTGCTGAGGCGACCGGTGCAGCACGTCAAGGCCGGGCCGCCGGTCGACCTGACCGACCTGTACCCCCGCGCCGAGGAGCCCCGTGCGCACGTGGAGGCGACCGCGCGCATCATGGCCGCCGTCACCGGGATCGTCGCCGAGCTGCGCGGCCAGACGCCGCCGGCGGTCCCCTACGAGCTGGCGCCGGGCGAGATGGACCGGCGCGAGGTCCGCCGCCCCGGGGGCGAGCCGTGACCCGGGCCGCCGTCTTCGGGGCGGGCAGCTGGGGCACGGCCTTCGGCCAGGTCATGGCGGACGCCGGGGTCGAGCGGGTGACCCTCTGGGCCCGGCGCGAGGCCGTGGCCTCCTCGATCGCCCGCGAGCACCGCAACCCCGACTACCTCGAGCACGTGCTCCTGCCCGAGGCCGTGACCGCCACGACCGACCCCGCGGAGGCCGCCCGCGAGGCCGACGTGGTCGTCCTCGCCGTGCCGTCGCAGACGCTGCGGGCCAACCTGGCCGAGTGGGGCCACCTCGTCCCGCGCGACGCGCTCGTGGTCTCCCTCATGAAGGGGATCGAGCTGGGCACCGGGCTGCGGATGAGCGAGGTCATCGAGGGCGCCGGCATCCACCGCGACCGCATCGTCGTCGTCTCGGGGCCCAACCTCAGCCGCGAGATCGCCGCGCGGCAGCCGGCGGCCAGCGTCATCGCCTGCACCGACGAGGGCGCCGCCGAACGGGTGGCCGAGCTCACGGCCGCCCCCTACTTCCGCCCCTACACCCAGACCGACGTGGTCGGCGCGGAGATCGGCGGCGCGGTGAAGAACGTCATCGCGCTCGCCGTGGGGATGGCCGAGGGACGCGGCTACGGCGACAACACGAAGTCCTCCCTCATCACCCGTGGGCTCGTCGAGGTCGTGCGGCTGGGCCAGGCGCTCGGCGCCGACCCCGGCACCCTCATGGGGCTGGCGGGCGTCGGCGACCTCATCG
>JASKZT010000311.1 GCA_030145965.1 Ornithinimicrobium sp. | reverse complement strand
GCCTTCTTGTTCTTCTTCTCCGCCACGGCCTCCTGCATGTGGTCCACGCGGAAGCGCTTGTGGCAGGACTGGCACTCGGTCAGGGGGTCGGAGAACTCGCCGACGTGGCCCGAGGCCACCCAGGTCTGGCGCGGGAGGATGATCGAGGAGTCCAGGCCGACGACGTCGTCGCGGGTCTGCACCATGGAGCGCCACCACTGGCGCTTGATGTTCTCCTTGAGCGCCACGCCGAGCGGCCCGTAGTCCCAGGCGGAGCGCGTCCCGCCGTAGATCTCGCCGCAGGGGAAGACGAAGCCTCGGCGCTTGGCGAGGGACACGACGAGGTCGACGGTGGAGGTCTGGGCCATGCGCGGCAGTCTACGGGGGTCGGTGGGCCGCCCCGGGACCCGCACTAGGCTGGCGGGGTGTCCAGCGAGCCCACCTCCTCCCCCGACCCCGCCGCCGAACCCCCGACCGGGCCCGGCCCCTTCCGGCGCGGCGTCGAGCAGGCCTCGCTGCCCGCCCTGCGCCACCTCGCCCGCCTGCCTGTCTGGCTGCCGTTCCTCGTCCTGCTCCTGCTCATGGTGGGGGGCGGCTTCCTCGGCGGGCCGATCGGCTGGACGCTCGTCGGGATGGCCCTGGCCTTCATCCTCTGGCTGCTCTACCTGTCCTGGCCGAGCCTGACGGCGGTCGACCGCGTCATGCGGCTGGCGGTCCTGCTGCTCTTCGCCGTCGTCACCCTGGTGCAGCTCGTCCCGCGCAGCTAGGATTTTGACAATCATTCTCAGGTAGGCGCACACTGGTCGGATGACCCGCCGCGCCGCCCTCGCCCCCGCCCTCACGGGCGCGCTCCTGCTGCCCGTCGTGCTCGCGGGGTGCTCGCAGGCCGGAGGCGACGGAGGGGACGCCGCGCCGGCGGGGGGTGGCGACGGCGACGACGCGGTGCTCTCGGTGGTCGCCAGCTTCTACCCGCTGCAGTACCTGGCCGGACGCGTGGGCGGGGACCACGTCGAGGTCTCCACGCTGACGCCCCCCGGGATCGACCCGCACGACGTGGAGCTGTCCCCCCGCACCGTCGGCTCGATCGGCTCGGCCGACCTGGTGGTCTTCGAGTCGGGCATGCAGCCCGCGGTCGACGAGGCGGTGGCCCAGCAGGCCCCCGACCACAGCTTCGACGTCACGCCCGCCGCCGACCTGCTCGCCCTCGGGGAGACGCAGGACCAGCACGACGGGCACTCCCCCGAGGACGAGGACCACGACCACGACCACGCGAGCGAGGACGACCCCGACCACGCCGGCGAGGACGAGCACGCCGACGAGGGGCACGTCGAGGACGACGGCCACGACCACGGCGCCGAGGACCCGCACTTCTGGCTCGACCCCCAGCGCTACGGCGACGTCGCGCGGGCGCTGGCCGAGGAGCTCGCGACGGTCGACCCGGACAACGCGCAGGCCTACCAGGACAACGCCGACGCCCTCGTCGCGGACCTGGAGGAGCTGGACGAGGAGCTCGCCGCCGGCCTGCGCAGCTGCGAGAGCCGGGCCGTGGTGACGACGCACGACGCCTTCGGCTACCTCGGGGCGCGCTACGACCTCGACGTCACCGGCATCACCGGCATCACGCCCGAGTCGGAGCCGTCGCCGGCACGCCTGGCCGAGGTGTCCGCGCTCGTCTCCTCCCTGGAGGTGTCCACCGTCTACGCCGAGCCGCTCCTCTCCCCCGCCATCGCGCGCACGGTGGCGACCGAGACCGGTGCCCAGGTCCTCACCCTGGACCCCGCCGACGGGCTCAGCGACACCGGCGGCGGCAGCGACTACCTTGACATCATGCGCGCCAACCTGGAGACCCTGCGCGAGGGCCAGGGCTGCTCGTGAGCGTCGAGGCCACCCCCGTCGTGCAGCTGCGCTCGGCGGCCTTCGGCTACCGCGGCCGCCCGGTCGTCTCCGACGTCGACCTGAGCGTGCGCCGCGGTGAGGTCGTGGCCGTCCTGGGCCCGAACGGCTCGGGCAAGACCACGCTGGTCAAGGGTCTGCTCGGCCTGTCCGAGCACCTCTCGGGCCAGGTCGACGTGCTGGGCAGCCCGCTCGCCCGGCTGCCCGACCGCACCCGGATCGGCTACGTGCCCCAGCGGCACACCCTGGTCGGGGGCGTGCGCGCGACGGTCAGCGAGGTCGTCTCGACCGGTCTGCTCGCCCGCCGGCCGTGGTGGCGACCGGCCGGGCGCCCCGAGCGCGAGGCGGTCCGGTCCGCCGTCGAGACCGCGGGGCTGGGCGACCGTGCCCGGTTCGACGTCGACACCCTCTCCGGCGGCCAGCAGCGCCGCGTGCTCATCGCGCGGGCGCTCGTGGCCGACCCCGAGGTGCTCCTCATGGACGAGCCCACGGCGGGCGTCGACCGCGCGAGCCAGGAGGTCCTCACCGACGTCCTGCGCCGCCTGGCCCGGGCGGGCACGACGATGATCGTCGTCACCCACGAGCTGTCGGCCCTGCGCGGCATCGTCGACCGGATCGTCGAGGTCGACTCCGGCCACCTCACCTTCGACGGCACGCCGCAGCGGTATGCCGCGCACCAGGGCGAGCTGGCCAGGTCCGCGGGGCGGGAGGTGGCTCGATGAGCGAGATGCTCAGCCTGGAGTTCATGCGCAACGCGCTGCTGGCCGCCGTCTTCGTCGGCCTGGCCGCGCCGCTCGTCGGCATCTTCCTCGTGCAGCGGCGGCTGTCGCTCATCGGCGACGGGCTGGGCCACGTGGCGCTGGCCGGCGTCGCGATCGGCATCGCCACCGACCGGGCGCCCGTGCTCACCGCCCTGGTCGCCGCCGCCGCGGGCGCCGTGGTCATCGAGCTGCTGCGGGCCCGTGGCCGGACCTCCGGCGACCTCGCCCTGGCGATGCTGTTCTACGGCGGCATCGCCGCGGGCGTGGTGATCATCAACCGGGCCGAGGGCACGCAGACCGGCAACCTCATGGCCTACCTCTTCGGCTCGATCGCGACGACGACGCGGGGCGACCTGCTCGTCTTCGGCGTGCTCTCGGCGGTCATCGTGCTCGTGACCATGGTGCTGCGCCAGCGCCTCTTCGCCGTGGCCGGCGACGAGGAGTACGCCCGCGCGAGCGGCCTGCCGGTCCTCGCGCTCAACATCCTGCTCGCGGTGCTCACCGCCGTGACGGTGGTCGTCGCGATGCGGGTCATCGGCCTCCTGCTCATCAGCGCGCTCATGATCGTCCCCAACGCCGCCGCCCAGCAGGTGTCCGGGAGCTTCCGTGCCGCCAACCTCTGGGCGGTCCTCGTCGGGCTGCTCGCCTCGGTCGGCGGGGTCGTCCTCTCCTACCGGATGGACACCGCCTCCGGCGGCACGATCGTCCTGCTCGCGATCGCCCTCTTCCTCGTGGCGATGGCCGTGGGCACCGTGCTGCGGCTCGTCGCCCGCCGCCGCCACCTGCGGGCCGAGCGGCACGCGCACGAGCACGGCCCCGCCTGCGGGCACGAGGCGGTGCCCCACGGCGACCACGTGGACTACCTGCACGACGGCCACCGTCACGCCGCGCACGAGGGGCACTACGACGAGCACAGCCGGCGACCGCCTACGGTGGAGGCACCGGACCGGCAGGAGGAGCAGGAGGTGTCCCGATGACCGCCACGCGCCGTCGCCCGACGCGCCAGCAGTCAGCGGTGATCGACCGCCTGGGGCAGAGCGGGGACTTCACCAGCGCCCAGGAGCTGCACGCCGTGATGCGCGGGGAGGGCGCCAAGGTGGGTCTGGCCACGGTGTACCGCACGCTCACGTCCCTCGCCGCGGCCGGCGAGGTCGACATGATCAGGACCGACGACGGCGAGGCCGTCTACCGGATGTGCTCGACCGGTCACCACCACCACCTCGTGTGCCGCCACTGCGGGCGCACCGTGGAGATCGAGGGCCCCGCCGTGGAGCGCTGGGCCGATCGGGTCGCCGACGAGCACGGGTTCACCGAGGTCAGCCACACCCTGGAGGTCTTCGGCACCTGCCGGGCCTGCAGCGCCTCCTAGAGCGGCCGGTCCTCGCCGTCCGTCGGGCGGTCGACCGCCCCGCCGTAGCGCCGGTCCCGCGCGGCGTAGGTCTCCACCGCGCGCCAGAGGTCGCGCCGGTCGAAGTCGGGCCAGAGCGTGTCGAGGAAGACCATCTCGGCGTAGGCGCTCTGCCAGAGCAGGAAGTTGGAGGTGCGCTGCTCCCCCGAGCTGCGCACGAAGAGGTCCACGTCCGGCACGTCCGGGTGGTAGAGGTGCCGGGCGATCGTGCGCTCGTCGATGCCGCCGGGCCGCAGCCGCCCGGCGGCGACCTCCTGCCCGATGCTGCGCACCGCGTCGGCGATCTCCGCCCTGCCCCCGTAGTTGACGCAGAAGTTGAGCGTGATGACGTCGTTGTGGCGGGTGCGCTCCTGGGCCTCCTCGAGCTCGGCGATGACCGACCTCCACAGCCGCGGGCGGCGCCCCGACCACACGACCCGCACGCCCCAGGAGTCGAGCTCGTCGCGGCGTCGACGGATGACGTCGCGGTTGAAGCCCATGAGGAAGCGGACCTCGTCCGGGCTGCGTCGCCAGTTCTCCGTGGAGAAGGCGTAGGCGGAGACGCAGCGGACGCCGACCTCGACGGCGCCGGCGATGACGTCGAGCAGGCTGGCCTCCCCGGCCTCGTGCCCCTCGGTGCGGCGCAGGCCGCGCTGGTTGGCCCACCGGCCGTTGCCGTCCATGACGATCGCCACGTGCTGCGGCACGAGCTCGCGCGGCACGGCCGGCGGCCGGGCCCCCGAGGGGTGGGGGAAGGGAGGTCGCGGCTCGCGGGTCACGGGGTCCTCTCGACGTGGCGCAGGGACCGCACGCCCCGCTCGAGGTGCCACTGCAGGTAGGCGGCCACCAGTCCGCTGGCCTCGCTGCGGTGCCGGCGCTGGCTGGCGTCGGCGACGGTCCAGTCCCCGGCGAAGAGCGCGCGCAGCAGGTCCAGCGTCTCCGGGGCGGGGGCGGAGGACCCGGGCGGGCGGCAGACGGGGCACACGACACCGCCCGAGGGCACGTGGAAGGCGCGGTGCGGGCCGGTCATGCCGCAGCGGGCGCAGTCGGCGAAGCTCGCCCGCCACCCGGCGATCGCCAGGGCCCGCACGAGGTAGGAGTCCAGCACCATCCGCGGGTCGTGCTCGCCCGAGGCCAGGGAGGCCAGGCCGCCGGCCAGGAGCCGGAAGTGCTGGGGCGCGGGCTGGCCCTCCTCGGTGAGCTGCTCGCACGTCTCGAGCATGACGCTCGCGGCGGTGAAGGCGGGGTAGTCGTGGGCGATCGCCTCGCCGTAGGTGGCCAGCCCGTCGGCCTGGGTGATCGTGTCCAGGTTGCGGCCCTCGTAGCACTGGACGTCGACGACCATGCCCGGCTCCAGCCGCGCGCCGAACTTGCTCTTGGTCCGCCGCACGCCCTTGGCCACGGCCCGGACCCGCCCGCGACCCCGGGTGAGGAGGGTGACGATCCGGTCCGCCTCGCCCAGCTTGTGCGTCCGCAGCACGACGGCTGCTTCGCGGTAGGTGGGCATGTCCCCATCCTCCCACCGCGGGCCGCCCGGACGCCGGACCCCCCACGGAGCGCTGCGACACATCCGTCGTCCGGGCGACCGATGTGTCGCAGCGGGGGCCGGAAGCGGGTGCCACAGGGGCTGGCGTCATTCGTACACATGTCCTATGATCCAGGCATGATGCTCCAGGGCTCGCTCCTCGACCAGGTCGACGAGGTCGGCCTGCGCCCGCTCGCCGACGGGCTGCGGCGCACGGCGCTCACGGACGGCGCGTGGGTCGACGTCCGACCCGGGTGGGTGACGGGGGCCGACGAGCTCTTCTCCCGGCTCGCCCTGGGCGGGCCGGCAGGGGTGGAGTGGCGGGCGGAGCGGCGCACGATGTGGGACCAGGAGGTCGACACCCCTCGCCTGCTGCGCTTCTACCGGGAGCACGAGACCCTGCCCGACCCCGTGCTGACGCGGGCGCGCGAGGTGCTGTCGGCCCACTACGCCGAGGAGCTCGGCGAGCCCTTCCGCACCGCCGGCATGTGCCTCTACCGGGACGGCCGCGACAGCGTGGCCTGGCACGGCGACCGGCACGGCCGCAGCACGACCCACGACACGATGGTCGCGATCATCAGCCTGGGGGCACCGCGTGCGCTGCTCCTGCGCCCGCGCGGGGGCGGTCGCAGCGTGCGGCACGTGGTCGGCCACGGCGACCTCCTCGTGATGGGCGGCTCGTGCCAGCGCACCTGGGACCACTGCGTCCCCAAGACGTCCCAGCCTGTCGGCCCCCGCATCAGCGTGCAGCTGCGCCCCCGCGGCGTGCGCTGACCGGCGTCGGCGGCGCGGGCGGCAACGCCCGACTCCCGGGAGGCCGG
>JASKZT010000310.1 GCA_030145965.1 Ornithinimicrobium sp. | reverse complement strand
GCGCCCTTGCCGTGGCCGGGGCCGCCGGGGTTCGCGTTCCCGGTGCCAGGGTTCCCGGTGCCGGGGTTCCCGGTGCCGGGGTTCCCGGTGCCCTTGCCCGGGTTCGCGGTGCCGGGGCCTTCGTGACCCGGGTCGCCGTTGCCGCTGCCCGGGCTGCCGTTGCCCGGGTTGCCGCTCCCGTGGCCGGGGGTGGCCGCGCCGCCGCCGCTGCCGGCGCTGCTCGCACCACCGGCGCCGACCTGGCCGTCTTCGGTGCCGGTCGGCGGTGCGTCGACCGCCTGGTCGCGCGCGTCAGGCTCCTCCGCGGCGGGGCGGCCCTGACCGGGCACCTCCGCGTGGTCGAGGCGACCGGTGGCCTTGCCACCGCCGCCCGCGCTCGCGGGCGGCGCGTCCACCGTGGGCGCCGTCGGCGGGTGCGACGACGTCCGGCCCGGGACGGTCGCCGGGCCGGCCGGTGCCCCGGGGACCGGGACCGCACCGTCCAGGACCGGAGCCGCTCCGGACGGGTGGAACGGGGCACCGACGGGCGGCTCGGCCCTGACGGCACCCTCGGGCGTGCTCGGCGCGACGCTCGCGCTGACCTCGGCGTCCGGCTCCTCCGTGGGGTCCTGCGTGCCACGGGCGTCGGGGACGGCCTGGATCGTGCCCCTGGCGTCACCGGCGTGCGAGGCGCCCCGCACGGCCGGGTCGTCGGCCCCGCGGCCCGTGACCGTGCCGCCCTGGCCCGATACACGGTCGACGACCTCCTCGGCCGCACCGGTCCCGGCATGGGCGCCACCGGGCATCCACTCCGCGACCGCGCGCCCCACGCTGGTGAGCGCGGGGACCTCCGTGCCCGTGAGGGCGGCGGCCACCGAGGACCCGGTGAGGGTCACGACGGCGAGCGTCCCGCCGGCGACGACCCGACGCAGGTGACGTCCACGTCGGTGTGCCCCCCACGACGCCGACCCGCCCGCGGGCCGGGCGGCGTCGATCTCGGAGGTCCAGGCGGCGAGCGCGGACAGCAGCTCGTCGCCGGCCGGGACCGCACCCGGGCCCCGGGCGCCGAGCTCGTCCAGCAGCCGGTCGGTCGCGCGGACGTCGGTCACGATGCCTTCTCCTCCCACCGTGCGCGCAGCTCGGTCAGCGCCCGGTGCTGGGCCACCCGGACCCCGCCCGGGGTCATCCCCAGGGCGTCCCCGGTCTCCGCCGCGCTCAGGCCGACGCCCACGCGCAGGACGAGGACCTCGCGGTGCCGGTCCGACAGCGTCTCGAGCAGGGCCCAGGCCCGGGACGCCTCGTCGCGCTCCACGACGTGGCTCTCGGCGGAGGCGACGTGGCTGTCGAAGATGTCGGACTCGACGTGGTCGGCCGGGACGGGGTTGCGGGCGTGGGCTCGCTGCGCGTCGGCGACCTTCCGCGAGGCCAGCCGGTAGACGAACGCCTCGAAGGGCGCGCCGCGGTCGTCGTAGGTCGGCAGGGCCGTGAGCACTCCCATCCCGACCTCCTGGGCGACGTCCGCGGCCACCTCGGCGGCCGCCGGGTAGGTGCCCAGCCTCGCACGTGCGTAGCGGTGGGCGATCTTGAGGACCGCCGCGAGCAGCGCCTCGCGTGCCTCCGCGTCCCCCCGGCGTGCCGCGGGGACGAGGTCGCGCAGCTCCGCCGACGCCGGCGGGGCCGTGCTGCGCGAGCCCCGCGCCCGTCGCGCGCGCCGCTCCCGGACCAGGATCGCCCTGACCGGCAGGGTCACCGGGACCGCACCGGCCGCGCTGACGGCCTCCCCACCGACGAGACCCGCGACAGAGGTACCCCACCTCGGCATGCGCGCCCCCTTCCCCCGGCTCACGCACCGGTAGCCCTGACTCCACCCGATCAACCCCGAGCAGGCCAGTCGAACGATGCCACAGGAACGGCGCCTGCGGAAGACCCAACCGCACCGGGCCGACGCGTCGCCGCAGGTCGTCGCGGCCGGACTGGGTCCTTACGGGTGGTACCGGGCGCAGCGGCACGGGCGATACAGTGAGGAACGCCTGTCCGAGAGGAGATCGACGACGTGGTAGAAATCGCCCGCCAACCCGGGCCAGTCGCCGATTTGTGGGAGTGGCAGTTCCAAGGTGCCTGCCGCACCGCAAGTCCGGAAGTGTTTTTCCACCCCGAGGGGGAACGTGGCCCGGCACGTCGCCATCGCGACGAGCGCGCCAAGCAGGTCTGCCTGACCTGTCCCGTTCTCCAGCAGTGCAGGACGCACGCCCTCGCCGCCCGCGAGCCCTACGGGGTCTGGGGCGGGATGACCGAGGACGAGCGTCAGGCGTACTACATCCAGCAGGACGAACCTGGCGCCTAGGGCAACCCGGGCGCCACCCCAGACCGACGAGGCCCCCCACCAGCGAGCTGGTGGGGGGCCTTCCGTCGTCCTGGGAGGTCAGTGGCTGTGACCGTGCCCGTGGTCGTCCTCGGACTCCTCCGGCTTCTCCACGACGAGGGTGTCGGTGGTCAGCACCATGGCGGCGATCGACGCGGCGTTGCGCAGCGCCGAGCGGGTCACCTTGACCGGGTCGATGACGCCCTGCGCCATGAGGTCGCCGTACTCCCCCGTCGCGGCGTTGAGGCCCTGGCCCACGGGGAGCTCGGCCACGCGGGTGGTCGCGACGTAGCCCTGGAGGCCGGCGTTCTCGGCGATCCAGCGCAGGGGCTCGGCCGCGGCGCGACGGACGACGCGCGCGCCGACCGCCTCGTCACCGCTCAGCTCCAGGTCGTCCACCGCCACGGCGGCGTGCAGCAGGGCAGAGCCGCCGCCGGCGACGATGCCCTCCTCGATGGCCGC
>JASKZT010000303.1 GCA_030145965.1 Ornithinimicrobium sp. | reverse complement strand
CGTCGGGTGCGCGCTCACCCCTTGACGGCGCCGGACGTCATGCCGCGGACCAGGAAGTTCTGGAGCGCGAAGAAGACGATCATCGGCAGGATGATGGAGATGAAGGCGCCGGCCGTGAGCAGCTCGGCGCCCTGACCCTGCGCTCCCAGCAGCTGCTGGAGCCTGACGATCACCGTGGTGTTCTCGTTGCTGAGGAACAGCTTGGCGATGAGCAGGTCGTTCCACACCCAGAGGAACTGCAGGGTGGCGAACGCCGCGATGGCAGGGCTGGACATCGGCGCGATGAGCCGCCAGAAGATCTGGAAGTTGCTGCACCCGTCGATCCGGGCCGACTCCACGACGCTGAACGGCAGGGACGCCATGTAGTTGCGCAGCACGTAGATGCACAGCGGCATGCCGAAGCCGGTGTGCAGCAGCCAGACCGCCAGGTACTGGCCGGCGATGCCCAGGCCCCGTGGCCCCAGCAGGTCGAGCAACGGCTGGAACGCGGCCTGGATGGGGACGACCATGACCGCGACGATGACGATGAACAGCACGTCCTTGCCCTTGAAGTCCATGAACGTGAAGGCATAGGCCGCGAACGCCGCGAACATGATCGGGATGACCGTCGCCGGGACGGCGACCAGGATCCCGTTCAGGAACGCGGACCCCAGGTTGGCCTGCTCGATGACGGCGGCATAGTTGCGGGTCGTCCACCCGCCCGTCCACAGGGCCTCCCACCATCCAGAGGTGGCGGCCGCATCCCGCGTACGGAAGCTCGTCACGAGGAGCCCCAGGGTCGGCGTGATCCACAGGAGCACCAGCACGGCCATCACCACCATGGCGAAGGGGCTGCGCCGGCGTCCGTCCTTGAGGCGTCCGGACCCCCGGATCTTGGAGGGTGTCACCGCGGTGTCGCGGTCGCTCACGGTCGTGTCGCTCATCGCGTCGCCTCCTGCTCGCGGAACTGCCTGACCTGGAAGATGAGGATGGGGATGACGGCGACCAGCAGGACCACCACGATGGCGGTCGCGCGGCCCGCCTGGTCGCGGGCGAACATCTCGTTGAAGAACAGGTTGGCGATGACGTTGGTGTTGTCGCGGCCGTTGGTCAGGACGTAGACGATGTCGAAGACCTTGAGCACCAGGATCACGACGGTGATGAAGACGGTGATGATCGTCCCCATGATCTGCGGGATGACGACCTGCCAGAAGATCTGCCACTCGCTGGCACCGTCGATGCGTGCCGCCTCGATGGTGTCCTCCGGCACCCCCTTGATGGCCGAGGACAGCAGCACCATGGCGAAGCCGGTCTGCAGCCAGACCAGGATGACCATGAGGAGGATGCTGTTGAGCCGTGCCGTATCGATGGACAGCCAGCTCTGCGGGGTGCCGCCGAACTGCTGCACGATGGCGTTGAGCGCCCCGGTCTGCGCACTACCCGGCGGCTGGTAGGCGTAGATCGTGGTGAGCCAGATGGCCGAGGCCGCCACGAAGCTGATCGCCATGGGCATGAAGATGAAGCTCTTGGCCCACTTCTCGCTGGTGGCCGACAGCTTGTCGGCCAGCACCGCCACCACGACGCCGAGCGCGACGGTGACCGCCGGGACGATGGCGATCCACAGGAGGTTGTTGATGATCGCCGACCAGAAGGCGCCCTCGCTGAACAGCTGCCGGTAGTTCTGCAGGCCCACGTAGGCGGTGCTGTCCCGGTTGGCGAAGCTGTAGTGGATGGACTGGATCGTCGGGTAGAACAGCGTCAGCGCCATGAGCGAGAAGCCGGGGATGAGGAAGGCGTAGGGGACCAGCCCGTGCTCCAGCCGCCGCGGCAGCGCCTCGATGGCGACGTTGATGAACCAGAAGAGGATCGCCGCCCCTCCGACCCCGACGACGAGGCCGAGGACACCCATGAGGATCTTGCTGCCGAAGAACCACTGGGGGTAGTAGGCGAAGGCCAGGAACAGGTTCATCATCAGCCACAGCGTCAGGGCCACGCCCAGGACGCCGATCAGGAGCTTGACCGGCTGCAGACCCTGGTCGCTCGGGACCGTCGCCTGGGGCGGCGCGTCGTCCGACCGCGGGTCGCCCGGCGTGACGGTCCTGTCCCCGCTGACCGGTGGGGTGGCGTGGGAGTAGGTCATCGACCCGATCCTGTCTCGACCGCCGCATCACCCTCGTCCGGCCAGCCGGCCTCGACGGAGTCGACCACGTCCTGGGCGCTCGCGCCGTTCTGGAAGTCGACCATCGCCTTCCAGAACGAGTCCGACCCGACCTCCTTGGGCATGACGTCCGAGCCGTCGTACCGGAACACGTCCGCCTCGATCGCCATCTGCGCCATCTGGCGGTGGATGTCGTCGGGGTAGTTGGACTCGTCGAAGGTGCTGTGGGGGCTGAGCCAGCCGCCCGCCTGGGCCCACTCCGCGCCGAACTGGTCGGAGGTGAGGAACTTCATGAACTCGACCGTGTCGGTGTCGTAGCTGAAGGCCGCCGCGAGGTCGCCACCGCCGAGGATCGGCTGCCCCTCGAATCCCTCCTCGGCGGGCGGGAAGACGAAGATGCCGACCTCCTCGTCGAGGTTCTCCTGCACGTCCTCGGGGAAGAAGCCGGTGGCGAAGTTGCCCTGGCGCATGAGGTAGCACTCCGGGTCGTCCGCGAACGCAGGCGTCATGGCCTCGGCGAAGGGCGTGTTGAGGATGCCCGTCGACCCGCCCAGGACGTTGCCCTCCTTGTTGGCCAGCTCCCCGTAGGCCTCGAAGGCCTGGACCACGCGCTCGTCGTCGAAGGGGATGCGGTGGTAGATCCAGTCGTCGTAGACGTCCGGACCGTGCAGGCGGAGCATGTACTCCTCGATCCAGTCGGTCCCGACCCAGCCGGTCGCCTGGGAGGACTCCCAGCCGATGCACCACGGCGCCTTGCCGGTGTCGGCCTGGATCTGGTCGGCGACCTCGGCGAGCTCCTCGAGCGTGGCGGGCTCGGTGTTCCAGCCGCCCTCCTCGTAGGCGGCCTTCGGGTACCAGACCACGGACTTGACCGCCATGCGCATCGGCGCGGCGTAGACCCGGCCCTGGTACCGCGCCGAGTCGAGGAAGCCGGTGACCAGCGTCGAGTCCAGGGAGTCGTAGTCGAGGAACTGGTCGATCGGGATGATCCGGTTCTGCGCCGCCATCTGCATCACGCCGCCGGGCTGGGGGAAGAGGCCGACGTCCGGGGCGTCCCCGGCGTTGACCCGCAGCAGGATGGTCGTCGTGAAGTCCTGGTCGGGCACGTACTGCACCTGGATGTCGGACTCCTCCTCCCAGGCCGCGAGGGCAGACTCGAAGGCCTCCTGCTCCTGGCCGCCGAA
>JASKZT010000280.1 GCA_030145965.1 Ornithinimicrobium sp. | reverse complement strand
TGACGCCGAGCCGGATGAAGTCGTGGCGGGCCATCGAGGCGCTGATGAACTCGATCGCGCAGCAGGCCAGGCCGAAGTTGAAGACCCACAGCGAGTACTTCCGGCCCCAGTTGAGGACGACCTGGACCGCCCGCGGCGCGCGCTCGACCGGGGCACCGACCCGCGGCGCGGGCAGGGCCGTCGGCTCCGGCGCCGGACGGGGCACGGGCGTGCTCATCTCACCACCACCTCAGCAGGCCGCGTCGCCACACGTGGAGCAGGGCCACGACGAGCACGCCGAGGAAGATCGCCATCTCCACGAGCGAGGCCGGGCCGAGGTCCGTCCGCACCACGAGGGCCCAGGGGAAGAGGTAGACGGCGTCGACGGCGAAGATCACGTAGAGGAGGGCGAAGACGAGGTAGCGGACGCTGCCCTGCTGCCAGCCCTCCCCGACCGGGTCGACGCCGGACTCGTAGGTCGCCAGCTTGCCGGGCGAGGGGTCGTGCGGCGCGAGCAGCCGACGGCCGCCCATGGCCGCGGCCACGAGGGCCACGCCGGCCAGGACGACGGCGGCGACGACGAGGTACTCACGCATCGTCGCCCACCCTAGCCGCCCGCACCCCCACGCACCGGACGCGCGCCCTGCGACCCACCGGGGCCCCGGGTCGGGCGGTCAGGGAAAGACGGGACGCAGCGGGTAGCGGGCGTCGCCGTCGGGGCCGGTGCGGGTGGCGAGGACCTGGTGCAGCTGGATGCCGCCGCGCTCGAAGTTGTACCGCGACCCCGCCAGGTACAGGCCCCACACCCGGGCCGTGGCGAGCCCGGCCTCGGCGACGCACTCCTCCCAGTGCCCGGAGAGGTTGGCGCCCCAGGCGGCGCAGGTGAGGGCGTAGTGCCGGCGCAGGTTCTCGTGGTGCTGCACCTCCAGGCCGACCCGCTCCACCTCGGTGACGACGCGGCCGGAGGAGGCCAGCTCCCCGTCGGGGAAGACGTAGCGGGCGACGAAGTCACCGCGACGCATCGGCACGTGGTCGGGGCTGCGCCAGGTGATGCAGTGGTTGAGCAGCCGGCCACCGTCGCGCAGCCGGTCCCGCAGGAAGGAGAAGTAGGAGCGGTAGTGACGCACGCCGATGTGCTCGGTCAGCCCGATCGAGGAGACGGCGTCGAAGCCGCGCTCGGCCACGTCCCGGTAGTCGCCGTGGCGCACCTCGGCACCGCGCAGCCCCTCACGCTCGATCCGCTCCTGCGCCCAGGTCGCCTGGGCCTGCGAGAGGGTCACCCCCAGGGCGGTGACCCCGTGGTGCCGGACGGCGTGACGCACCATGCCGCCCCACCCGCACCCGACGTCGAGCAGGCGCATCCCCGGCGCCAGCCCGAGCTTGCGGCAGACCAGCTCGTACTTCGCCTCCTGGGCCTCCTCCAGGGTGGCCTCCTCCTGCGGGAACACCGCGCAGGTGTAGGTCATCGAGGGCCCCAGGAGCATCTCGTAGAAGCGGTTGGACACGTCGTAGTGGTGCCGCACGGCCTCCGCGTCGCGGCGGCGCCCGTGGCGGACGCCGTACGCGAGCCTGCGCAGCTCGCCGGGGGTCTCGAGGTCCGGCAGCGGGGGCGGGTCGGCGACCCTCAGCCCCGCCTCGCGCACGACCCGCACGAGGTCGGGCAGCTCGCGCAGCGCCGGCAGGCGCACGTCGAAGCCCTCCATCAGCCGCAGCTCCTCGTAGGGGTGCGCCTCGTCCATCCCGTCGACCGTCAGGTCGCCCTGCAGGTAGGCGCGGGCGAAGCCGAGCTGGCCGGGGTGGCTCGCGACGTAGGCCAGCGCCCGCGGCGAGTGCAGCCGCAGCACGGTGCCGCCGAGGTCGCCGGCCGTCGAGCCGTCGTGGGCCACGACCCCGACGGCCTGAGGGTCGCCGAGGACGTGGTGGATGGTCTGCGCCACGCTGCGTGCCGTCATCGTGATCGCACCGCCTTGTCGTAGAGGGTGGGCAGCCGCCCGCCCGGGTCGTAGCGGGCACGGACCCGCTCCAGGTACGCCCCGCCGTAGAGGTCCCGGAAGGTCTGCTCGTCGTAGAACGCCTCGGAGTAGAGGCCCTTGTGCCCGCCCAGCGCCGTCACCTGCTCCTCGACGGCCCGGTTGGTGTCGCCGTAGGCGCCGCCCGGCGGGATGTCGACGGCCGACCAGAAGCCGACGTTGACGTAGTCCTCGCCGGCCCGCATCGGGTAGAGGGGCCAGGGGGTGGCGGCGCCAGCTGCCGCCTCGGTCGCGCGCAGCCGCACGGGGCAGAGCCACACCGGCTCGACCGGCACCTCCCGCAGGAACCAGCGGAGGAACTCCGCGGTGCGCCGCAGGGGGACCTCCACGTCCTGGACCACCCGCTCCTGCGGCGGGTGCCCCCGCCGGCGCCGGTGCGCCGCGTACCAGCCGTGGCGCTGCTCGAAGGCCATCACGCGCCAGTAGACGTCGCTGCGCAGCAGCCGCCGCGGCCAGAGCCGGCGGACCACGGGGTGCTGCGCCCCGAAGGCCCGGGAGCACCAGAACCAGTCCGCGTCCCACCGCCACAGGTAGTCCTCGGCCGACAGCACGTCGCGGCGGCGGTGCTGCAGGGTGCGGTAGTACGGCTCCGGCCCCGTGGGGTCGCCGGGCGGCAGGCCCTCGGCGGAGGCGGACCACCGCCCCAGGGTCAGGTAGGACTCGCCGGGCGAGAAGACGACGCCGTCGAGGAGGTCGACCCGCTCCCCGTCGTGCTCGTGGGTGGCCATCACCTTCCCGACCGTGTCCACGAGCTGGTCCAGGTCGGCGAGGCGGAGGTGGCGCAGCACCACCCAGGGGCTCGTGCGCTCCAGCTCGACGACGAGCCCGAGGACGTAGCCGAGCGAGCCGTAGCTGTTGGCCATCGCGGCGAAGAGGTCCGCGTGCTCGCCGTCACGCCGGGCGGTGACCACCTCGCCGGAGCCGGTGAGGACGTCCATCTCCAGGACCGACTCGTGGGGCAGCCCGGACCGGAAGGACGTCGACTCGATGCCCAGCCCGACGACCGCCCCGCCGATCGTGATCGTGCGCAGCTGCGGCACGACGAGCGGCACGACCCCGTGCGGGAGCAGCTCGTCGACGAGGCGCTCGTAGGTGGTGAGCCCGCCGACGCGCGCCAGCCCCGCCGCGA
>JASKZT010000268.1 GCA_030145965.1 Ornithinimicrobium sp. | reverse complement strand
CCGTCCGGGCGGTCTACGCGGCCACCCCACGGCAGCTCCGCGAGGCCGCCCGCACCCGCGACGGCGGGCGCACCACGGCAGCCTCCGCAGCCTCCGTCGACGCGGCCGCCTCCGTCGACGCTGCCGCCCGCGCGACACGTGCGGCAGAGCTGCACCTGCGCCTGCCCTTCCGAGCGCCCCTGCACGCCCCCAGCCTCTTCGGCCACCTCGCCGCGACGCTCGTCCCGGGGGTCGAGGCGTGGCGGCACGGCACGGCGGGCGGCCGCGTGCCGGACGCGCCCGCCGTCGAACGCGCGCTGTCGCTGCCGCGAGGACCGGCCCTCGTGCGCCTGGAGGTGCCCCGGCCGGGGGAGCGGCACGTGCCCGCGACCCTGCGCCTCCTCGACGTCCGCGACCTCGCCGCCGCCATCGACCGGTGCCGCCGGCTGCTCGACCTCGACGCCGACCCGGACGCCGTCGACGCGCACCTGGCGCAGGACCCGGCCCTGGCCCCGCTGGTCGCCGCCGTGCCGGGCGCCCGGCTGCCCGGTTGCGTGGATGCCGGTGAGCTGGCGGTGCGCACCGTGCTCGGCCAGCAGATCTCCACCGCCCGGGCCGCCGCGCTGGCCGCCCACCTCGTCGGCGCGCTCGGCGCACCGCTCCCGGCGGCGCTGCTCCACGACGGTGGGCCCACCCACCTCTTCCCCACGGCCGAGGCGCTCGCGGAGGCGCCCGACGGCGCCTTCCCCGGCATGCCGGCCGCCCGGCGCGAGGCGGTCCGTGCGCTCGCGGGCGCGCTGGCCACCGGCGGGCTGGACCTGTCGCCGGGGGCGTCCTGGGCGACCGCCCGGGCCGGGCTGCTCGCCCTGCCAGGCATCGGCCCCTGGACCGCCGAGATGGTCGCGCTGCGCGGGCTGGGCGACCCGGACGCGTTCCCCTCCGGCGACCTCGGGGTGCGCACCTCCGCCCGGCTCGTCGGGCTCGACGACGACCCGCGCGCGCTGGAGGCCCGAGCCCTGGCCTGGCGGCCGTGGCGTTCCTACGCGGTCCAGCTCCTCTGGGCCTCCGGGGGCCACGGCGCGGCACGCCTGCCCGACCCGCCGGCGGACGCAGCCCCCTCTCGACCCCTCGTGCACGCGTCCCGCACGTCCCGCACCACCACCGCCCGCAGGAGAACACGATGACCACCTCGTCCGTCCACCTCGTCGCCGGCTCCCCGGTGGGACCGCTCACCCTCGTCAGCGACGGCGAGCACCTGACCGGCGTCTTCTTCGCCGAGCACCGTCACGCCCCGGTCGACGTGGGGCGTCCCGTGACCGTCGACGAGGCCCCGGAGGTGCTGCGGCAGGCCGCCGGCCAGCTCGAGGAGTACTTCGCCGGCGCCCGCACCCACTTCGACGTGCCGGTCGCGGCCAGGGGGACCGACTTCCAGCAGCGGGTCTGGGCGCTGCTGCGCCAGATCCCGTACGGGCAGACGTGGACCTACGGCCACCTGGCCGCCGAGCTGGGCAGCGCGGGCGCCTCGCGGGCCGTCGGCCTGGCCAACGGGCGCAACCCCGTGTCGATCGTCGTCCCCTGCCACCGGGTCATCGGCGCCTCCGGCGCCATCACCGGCTACGGCGGAGGCGTGGAGCGCAAGCGGGTGCTCCTCGACCTCGAGCGGGGCTCCGGGGACGGGCACGGCACGCTGCTCTGACCGCCGGATACCCTGTCGGGGTGAGCCACGCCCCCCAGAACGCTGCCGCTTCCGAGGACCCCGAGGCCCTGGACGCCCACGACGCGGACCTGCCCGAGCAGGTCCGGGTGCGCCGGGGCAAGCGCGAGGCGATGATCGCCGCCGGGGTCGACCCCTACCCGGTGACCCTGCCCGTGACCCGCACCCTCGGCGAGGTCCGGGAGCGGTGGGGCGGCCTGGAGACCGGTGAGGAGACCCAGGACCTCGTCGGCGTCGCCGGCCGGGTGGTCTTCGTCCGCAACACCGGCAAGCTCTGCTTCGCCACCCTCCAGTCCGGCGACGGCACCCGGCTGCAGGCCATGCTCTCCCTCGCCGAGGTGGGCGAGGAGGCGCTGGCCCGGTGGAAGGCCTGGGTGGACCTGGGCGACCACGTCTTCGTCCACGGGCGCGTGGTCTGCTCGCGCCGCGGCGAGCTCTCGGTCATGGCCGACGGCTGGCAGATGGCCTCCAAGGCGCTGCGCCCGCTGCCGGTGCTGCACAAGGACATGTCGGAGGAGCAGCGGGTCCGCCAGCGCTACGTCGACCTCGTCGTGCGCGAGGAGGCGCGTCGCATGGTCGTCGACCGCGCGGCGATGACCCGTGCCGTGCGGCGGGTCATGGAGGAGGACGGCTACCTCGAGGTCGAGACGCCCGTGCTGCAGGCCGTGCACGGTGGCGCGGCCGCCCGCCCCTTCCGCACCCACCTGAACGCCTTCGACCTGCCGATGACCCTGCGCATCGCCCTCGAGCTGCCGCTCAAGCGCGCGGTCGTCGGCGGGGTCGAGCGGGTCTACGAGATCGGCCGGATCTTCCGCAACGAGGGCATCGACTCCACGCACAGCCCGGAGTTCACGATGCTCGAGTGCTATCAGGCCTACGGCGACCAGCACACGATGGCCGACCTCGTCCGGCGGCTGGTCCTCGCCGCGGCCGACGCCGTGGGCGGTCGCCGGATCGAGACGCCGATGGGCGTGGTCGACCTCGACGCGGAATGGGAATGGCTGCCCTTCTACGACGGCCTTTCGCGCGGCGTCGGACGCACCGTCGACGTCACCACGCCGCGCGAGGTGCTCGTGCAGCTCGCCGCGGAGCACGACGTCCCCGTCAAGGCGGACTGGAATGCCGGGAAGATCGCGATGGAGATCTTCGGCGACGTCGTGGAGCCGACGCTCCTGCAGCCGACCTTCGTCTGCGACTATCCCGAGATCGCCCAGCCCCTGGCGCGTCCGCACCGCCGCACCGAGGGTCTGGTCGAGGCGTGGGACCTCATCATCGCCGGGGTCGAGCGCGGCACGGCCTTCAGCGAGCTGGTCGACCCCGAGGTGCAGCGCGCGCGGCTGGTCGAGCAGTCCCTGCTCGCCGCAGGAGGCGACGCCGAGGCGATGGTCGTCGACGAGGACTTCCTGCGTGCGCTGGAGTACGCGGCGCCGCCGATGGGCGGCCTCGGGGTGGGGCTGGACCGCGTGCTCATGCTCCTGACCGGCACGGGCATCCGCGAGACGATCCTCTTCCCCTTCCTCAAGCCGGAGGCGTGATGGGCGCGCTGCACGAGGGCTGGATGATCGTGGCCGCACTCATCCCCTCCATCGGCCTGCTCTTCCTCTTCTGGGTCATCCTCAAGCACCTGCTCGAGGGCGACCGGCGCGAGCGGGCGGCGATCCGCAGGTGGGAGGCCGAGCAGGACGCGGCCGCCCCGAAGACCCCGGCGGAGGGGCCCGGGAAGGGCGCGGACGGCTCGGCGGGAGCGGACGGGCGAAACGTCGGCGAGAACCCCTCAGACCGTTCCTGAAATGCTGGGAGAGTGTCTGGCCCGCTCTATCACGGGTGGGCAAACACCCGAAAAAGGGCGGACGCCGAACAATGGGGGAGCAGAATTCCTCGCGCCGAGTAGGCGAATGGTTGGCTCCTGTGGTTTGCTAGGCGTGCACGACCATTTCCCTGAGGTCGTGAAGGGACAATTCAGGAGCTCTCCATGGTTCAGCGTGTGCAAGTGATTCTCGAGGACGACATCACCGGTGGTGAGGCCAACGAGACGGTCGAGTTCTCCCTCGACGGCGTCAGCTACGAGATCGACCTCAACGACGACAACGCCTCCAAGTTGCGCGACATGCTCGCGCCGTGGATCGCCGAGGCCCGGCGCTCCGGCGGGCGTCGGCAGACCCGCCGCCGTGGTGCGGCGGCCGCGTCCTCCGGCGGCGCCGGCGCGGCGAAGTCCGACGAGCTGGCCAAGATGCGCGAGTGGGGCCGGGAGAACGGCTACAAGGTGAGCTCGCGCGGCCGGGTCTCCCAGGAGCTCCAGGACGCCTACGCGGCGGCGCACTGACCTCGGCCCCGCCCTCGGCGGGAGCACGCCCGGGCCGGTCCCCTTCGGGGTGCCGGCCCGTCGTCGTGCCCGTCCTCCTGCCCGGCGCGCGACCGGCGCAGCCGCTCAGACCTCGTCGAGCGTGCGCTGGGTGAGCGGCTGCCCGTCCGCGGCCGCCGCGTCCACCTCGTCCCAGGTGCGGGGCAGGGCCACCTGCGGGCGCTCCCGGCCCCGCAGCGACCAGGGGCAGATCGTCGTCTTGGCGGCGTTGTTCTGGCTCCAGTCCAGGAACACCTTCCCGGGCCGCAGCGCCTTCGTCATCCGTGAGGTCACCAGCCCGGGGTGCTCCTCCTCCAGGTGCTCGGCCAGCGCCTTGGCGACCGCGCTCACCTCGTCCGAGGACCGCGTCCCCTCCAGCGTGGCGTAGAGCTGCATCCCCTTGCTCCCGCTCGTGACGGGCCGGGCCGACAGCCCCACCGCCTCGAGCCGCTCGCGGACGAGGAGGGCCGCCCGGGCGCACTCCGCCAGGCCGGCGCCCGGGCCGGGGTCGAGGTCGACGACGAGGCGGTCCGGAGGGAGCGGCCTCCCCTCCTCGTCCACCCGCCACTGCGGCACGTGCAGCTCCAGGCTGCCGAGGTTGACCAGGTAGACGAGCGCGGCCAGGTCCGGGACGAGCGGGAAGGTGACCGTCTCCCGCCCGCGCGAGGACCCTGGCGTGGGCACCGTGACGCGCGGGAGCCAGTCGGGGGCGCCGGGCGGCAGGTTCTTCTCGAAGAAGTGCCCGGCGGCCACGCCCTCGGGCCACCGGATGCGGGTCACCGGCCGCCCCGCCAGCTCGGGCAGGATCTGCTCGGCGCGGGTGACGTAGTAGGTGAGCACCTCGCCCTTGGTCGTGCCCGTGGCCGGGTAGAGGACCTTGTCCAGGTTGCTCACCCGCAGGGTGCGTCCCCCGACGCTCACCGCCTGGCTGGTCATGCCTCCTCCAGCAGGTCCTCGGCGAGGAGGTCCTCGCGCACGCCCTGGTAGGACGGCTGGCGCAGCCGCCCGTCGGCGGTGACGTGGAGCGCCGCGACGTCGATGACCACCCGCGGCTCCAGCCACGTCGAGCCGGCCGCCTCCGGCCGCGGGATGTCGGTGCGGAAGGGGTAGGGGGCCGGCGGCACGTCCGCCAGGCGCTCCAGCAGGGTCGCCCCCGCCCGTCCGGCCAGGCCGCTGCCGACCCGCCCGCGGTAGTCGAGCACGAGCCGGCCCTCGGCGTCGCGCAGCGCCCCGCCCGTGCCGTCGTCGACCGGCACGCCGACGTGCACCGCGCCGAGCCGCCCCGCGGTCCCCGTCTGGGGCCGCCAGCCGCCGATGACCACGCTGCGCAGGTCGCGGTGGGGGAACTTGAGCCAGTCGCCGCTGCGCACCCCCTCCTGGTAGGGCGAGGAGCGCCGCTTGCTCACGACCCCCTCCAGCCCCTGGTCGCCGGTCGCCGCGAGCAGCCCTGCGCCGTCCTCGTACACCGGGGGCACCTGCACCCCGGGCACGTCCGCCACGAGGTCCTCCAGCGCCGAGCGCCGCGCCGACCACGGCAGGGAGGTCAGGTCCATCCCCTCCAGGCGCAGCAGGTCGAAGGCCAGGTAGGTGACCGGCCGGGTCCGGGCCATCCGCTCGGCGGCCGCCGCCGAGGTGGTGTGGACGCGGTCGACCACGTGGCTGAAGGAGGGGCGGCCGCCGACCATGCTCACCGCCTCCCCGTCCAGCAGCACGTCGTCGCACAGCCCGGCCAGCGCCCGGAGCTCGGGCAGCGCGCCCGCGATGTCCCGGCCGCTGCGGGTCAGCAGCCGCATCGTCCCGCCGGTGACGTCGGCCAGCAGCCGGATCCCGTCCCACTTGATCTCGTGCGCCCAGGCCGGCCCGGACGGCGGGCCGGTCCGCGGGTCACCGTGGGTGGCGAGCATGGGGCGCATGGGTCCATCCTTGTCCAATGCGAGCGATCTGGAAGGGCGCGGTGTCGTTCGGGCTGGTCAACGTGCCGGTCCGGCTCTACTCGGCGACGGAGAACCATGACGTCAGCCTGCACCAGGTCCGCGCCAGCGACGGCAGCCGGATCCGCTACAAGCGGGTCGCCCAGGCCGACGGCGAGGAGGTCCCCTACAAGGAGATCGCCAAGGCCTACGAGACCGAGGACGGGCGCACCGTCGTGCTCACCGAGGAGGACCTCGCCTCGCTGCCCAACCGCTCGAGCAAGGAGATCGAGGTCGAGAGCTTCGTGCCCGCCGAGCAGATCGACCCGATCCTCTACGACAAGGCCTACTTCATCGAGCCCGACGCGATGGGCGCCAAGGCCTACGGGCTGCTGCGCGAGGCGCTGCGCGAGTCCGAGCGCGTCGCCGTCGTCACCGTCTCGCTGCGCACCCGGATGACGATGGCCGTCCTGCGGGTGGTCGACGACGTCATCGTGCTGCAGACCCTCCTGTGGCCCGACGAGGTCCGCGACTCCGCCCGCCTGGACAACCTGGACCAGGTCAGCGAGCCCAAGAAGGCCGAGGTCGCCATGGCGAAGATGCTCGTGGAGTCGATGGCCGGGGACTTCGAGCCCGCGGGGCACGTCGACGACTTCAAGGAGGCCCTCGAGGCCCTGGTCCAGAGCAAGATCGAGGGCGGCGACGTCACCGAGGCGCCCGAGGCCGAGGACGAGGCCGACTCCGGGGAGGTCGTGGACCTGCTGGCGGCGCTGCAGCGCTCGGTCGACCGCGCCAAGAAGGGGCGTGGCGAGAAGGGCGAGGAGGAAGGGGACGCCGAGGCGGCGTCCGGCTCCTCCAAGCGGGGCGCGGGCGGCGGCGGTGGCGGCAAGGACTCCACGGCGTCAGGCTCCTCGTCCGGCACGGCGAGGAAGACCGCGGCCAAGCGCACGCCGGCCCGCAAGAGCGCGGCCAAGAAGGCCGGCTGAGCCGACCGGGCCGGTGCGTCAGGGGGCCTCGGTCTGCTCCGCGCCGTCCGAGCGGGCCTGGCTCGGGCTGCAGCCGAGCTGCCCGTCCAGGTTCTTGGCGACCTCGGTGAGCGTGCGCTGCAGCAGCGCCGTGGTCTTCTCGTCGGCCTCGCCGTGGGACTCGGCGACGAGGGAGTAGGGGATGCGCTGGTCGGCGTCGGTCGCGTCCGGGTCGGTGCACAGCGTCAGGCCGGTGACCAGGCCGGGGGAGACGAAGGAGAGGCCCAGGTGCTCCGGGCCGGGCCGCACGCCCTCGGCGCCCTCGGCCCGCCCGCGCGCCTCGTCCCGGGCCTCCTCGCCCAGGTGGATCCCCAGCGTGATGACCGGCTCCTGGGCGCCGGGACCGCCGACGAGCACGTCGCAGACCCACCCCTCCTCGTCGTCCTGGGTGACGACCTCGCGGGGCGTCTGCGCCTGGCCGCCGGCCGCGCTCTCGACCGCCGGGGGGCTGACGTACTGGCACATCCAGCCCTGGTTGCCCGCCTCGCCCTCCAGCCCGTCGTCGGCGCTCCGGGTCTGCGCGTCCTCGTCGGGGGAGGGGGCGGGGTCGGCGTCGCCGGAGGTGCAGGCGACCAGGGTCAGCGCGGCCGCGGCCAGCAGCGACGGGACGGTCGGGCGAGGGGTGCGCATGGGCGCACATGGTAGGGGCAGCCGCTGGGGATCCCCTGCGCCGGACGCGCGTCCTGCTCCGCGCCGGACGCGCGTTATGCCGGGGGCGAACACGGCATACCGGGCGGAACATCGGTGGCGATACGGGGCGTTGAGCGATCCAGACGCAACGTAGAGTGGATGCACGCCCGCGCGCACGTGGGGCAGGAGCGCACCCACCGACCGCGTGCCACGACGAAAGTCAAGGAGTGACGATGTTCGAACGGTTCACCGACCGCGCCAGGCGGGTCGTGGTGCTCGCGCAGGAAGAGGCGCGGCTCCTCAACCACAACTACATCGGGACCGAGCACCTGCTGCTCGGCCTCATCCACGAGGGCGAGGGCGTCGCCGCGAAGGCGCTGGAGTCCCTGGGGATCTCGCTGGACGCCGTGCGCGAGCAGGTCCAGGAGATCATCGGCCAGGGCCAGCAGTCGCCGACCGGCCACATCCCCTTCACCCCCCGGGCCAAGAAGGTCCTCGAGCTCTCGCTGCGCGAGGGCCTGCAGCTGGGCCACAACTACATCGGCACCGAGCACCTGCTCCTCGGCCTCATCCG
>JASKZT010000200.1 GCA_030145965.1 Ornithinimicrobium sp. | reverse complement strand
AGGTACTGCAGCGCGTGGACCGCGCGCCAGCCCTGGGTGTAGCGCTGGATGAGCTCCTTGGCGCCGGCGAGGTCCTGGCCGAGCGTGACGAGGATGTCCTCGACGTAGCCGTCCTTGCGGTGCTGGCCCAGGCCGATGTTGGCCATGAGGCCGTTGCAGAGGCACTTGCGGCCGCGGGTCTCCTCCTCGGAGCCGCCCTTCTTGAGGTACATGTGCACCGGCTCGGAGGCGCAGCGGTAGCCGACCTCGCCGTCCTCGCGCTCGTAGGGCTGGCGCAGGTAGGACAGGTCGCACAGCCGGGGCCGCGCCTCGTAGACCTCGGTCTGGCTGGCGCTGCCCTCCAGGGTGGCGACCTTGAAGGGGAAGCCGGTCGGGCTGGCGCGGGGGTCGTTGCGCACCTCGAGGTCCTCGCCGCGCAGCCGGTCGAGCAGCTGGGCGCGAGGGCCGGCGGCGAGGCCGGAGTCGAGGGACAGCGCGAAGAGGGTGCCGACCTGGACGCCGGTGGCGCCGGAGCTCAGCGCCTCGGCGACCTGCTCCGGCGTGCCGTAGGCGCCGGCGAGCCAGAACGGCAGGCCGAGGGCGGCCATCTTGGCCAGGTCGGCCTCGTCGCGGCTGCCGTAGACGGGCTCGCCGCGCTCGTCGAGCTGCAGCTTGCCGCGCGGCGGGGCGGAGTGGCCGCCGGCCGGCGGGCGCTCGACGACGAAGCCGTCGGGGCGGATGTCGGGGTCGCGGTGCAGGTAGGTCGCGAGCTGGTCGACCGAGATGATCGCCAGGAAGTCGGGCCGGCGCACGGCCGGGAGCTCGTCGCCGAGCAGGTCCCGGGGGTCCACGTCGATGGTGCGGCGGATGCGGCCGCCGGCCACGTCCGCGCCGATCGATCCCTTCTCCCCCGCCGCGAGCGCGCGCAGCAGCTGCGGGATCTCGCGCGGGATGCCCGCGCCCATGAGCACGTAGTCGACCCCGGCGAGCATGGCGCCGAAGAGCGCCTGAGGGGTGGCGATCTGGACCTTCTCGAGGCAGTTGATGCCCACGACGGCGTCCGGGCCGAGGTCCTCCTTGGCCAGCCACACCTCGGCGAAGTTGCCGACCACGGCCAGCTCCTGCCCGGCGCGCGCGGTGTCCAGGGTCAGCTTGGGGATCGGCTTGTAGGGGGTGCCGGGGTCCTTGCCGCCCTCGACGAAGTACTTCTCCAGCACCCGCCCGGCCATCGCCGGGGAGGGGAAGCGGGCGAGCGCACGGCGGTAGTGGCCGCCGGGGTCGCCGTCCTGCAGGGTGCGGGCGAGGACGGCGTCCATCGCCGTGCCCGAGACGACCCCGAGGTGGCCCGCCTGGGCCACCTCCCGGGCCAGGCGCCAGCCGGAGACGGCCACCCCCATGCCGCCCTGGATGACGACAGGGCGAGGGCGCTCACGGCGCGAGGACGGGATCGGGCGGGGCTCGGTGTGCGCTAGGGCCATGCGTGCTGAACACCTTCGGGCTCGGGGAACCTACGTTGCCGTAGGTTTCGGTCGCGTAGGTTACGGTAGCGTAAGTGGCTGGGTGCGTCCTCCCCACTGCGCCCCACCCCCTCCTCCCGTCCTCCGGCGTTTCCGCTGAGCAGCGCGGGAACCCTTGGCGTACACTGCGTGTTCACCAGATGTTCACCTGGAGGGAGGCAGCGATGAGGCTGCACAGCGTGATGTACGACCGCGCAGTTGCGCGGGTCACCGAGGAGCTCGTCGAGCGGTTCGCCGACGGGTTCACCCCCGCGGAGGTCGCCGCGGTCGTGGACCGGGGACGGGCCCGGCTGGAGAGGTGCGGCAGGCATGCGGAGTTCATCCCCGCGCTGCTGAACCACTGGGCCCGCGACGAGCTGCTGTCGCTGGCCCGCGCCGAGGGCAGGGCGCTGTCGCCGCTGCCCAAGGTCCTCTTCGTCTGCGAGCACAACGAGGGCCGCTCCCAGGTCGCGGCCGCCCTCGCCGAGCACCTCTCGGGCGGCCGGGTGCTGACCCGCTCCGCCGGTATCCACCCCACCGGCCGGCTCAACCCCCACGCGCGCACCGTCCTGGCCGAGCGCGGCATCGAGCTGCGCAACCCCCTGCCCTCGGAGGTGCAGGAGGACGCGCTCGACGCCGCCGACGTGCTCGTGCTCATCGGGTGCCGCACCTGCGACCTGGAGGGCCGACGCACCGTGCGCTGGGACGTCGACGACCCCTACGCCCAGGAGCTGGCCACCGCCCGCCGGATCGCCGACGAGCTGGAGCTGCGGGTGCGCGCGCTGCTGCACGAGCTGGAGGTGCCGGTCCTGCAGGAGACGGCGCCCGCCGACAGGGCTCACGCTCGACTGGCCCCCGCCAGCTGACCCCTCACCGTAGGGCGAGCCGCACACCGTCGTCACCCAGCCGCCACTCGACGCGGGAGAGGTCGGCGACGACGAGGTCGGCCAGCGGCTCCAGCGCTGCGGCGCTGCTCGTCGACGTGACGGCGAGGGTGGCCGCCCCCGCGGCGCGCCCGGCGCGCAGCCCAGCCGGCGCGTCCTCGACGACGAGGCAGCGCGCCGGGTCGACGCCGAGCCGTTCGGCGGCCACGAGGAAGGGCTGAGGGTCCGGCTTGCCCCGGGTGATGTCGTCGGCCGTGACGAGCACCTGGGGCGACGGCAGCCGGGCGGCCTGGAGCCGCAGCGCCGCGAGCTCGCTGCTGGCCGAGGTGACGATCGCGGCCCTCTCCCCCACCACCGCGAGCGCGTGCGCCGCGCCCGCCAGCGCCACGACCCCCTCCAGGTCGGCGAGCTCGCGCGCGTCGATGTCGGCGGTCGCGAGCGCCACGTCGACGTGCCCCGGCACGACGGCCTCGACGATGCTGCGGGTCGGGACGCCGTGGTAGGGCGCGAGGCTCTCGGCGGGCACGCCGTGCTCGACCGCCCAGGCGAGCCAGGACCGCTCGACGGCGGCGGTCGAGTCGGTCAGGGTGCCGTCGTTGTCGAACAGGACGGCCTCGAAGGCCTCGGTGGTGATGTTCCGCATGGCGCCCATCCTCCCCGGCCTCAGGGCTCGACGTCGCTGCGGGCCGACGAGGTCATCGTGACGCGGACCCCGCCCCCGAGCTGGTCGAGCAGCGGCGTGAGCACCGGGATGCGGGCCGTGCCGCTGACGACGACGACCGCGGTGCGACCGTCCGGCGTGCCGGTGCCCGGGGCGACCTGCCAGTCCAGGAGCCGGGTCGGCAGGTCCCGCTGCGCGAGGTGCTCGGTCGCGGCCTCCATCACGGAGCCGTCGGTGAGCGGGACCCCCGTCGAGACGCCCTCGGAGTAGGCGCGGTCGGGGTCGAGCGCGTCGCTGGCATCCAGCGCCGCCGCGTCCGCGGCGTCCAGCACGTTGATCCGGGCCAGCTGCACCGACGTGACGCCCACCACCGCCATGACGATGGCCAGGCAGAGCGTGACCAGGCCGATGAGGAGCAGGCCGACCTGGCCAGACTCGTCGCGGGTCCACCTCATCCGGACCCCCGGAACTCGTCGACCGCCTCGACGTGGCTCGAGGAGAGCGTCATCGAGGTCGGCACGGCGCCGCGCATGAAGTCGGGGACCAGCGGCAGCGGCACCTCCACGGTGGCCTCCACCACCACCCGACCTCCCGGGCTGAGGCAGTCGGCCTCGTCGCACGTCACGGCCACCGTCCCGTCCGTCGGCGCGAAGCCGTGCGCGTCGAGCACGAGCCGTGCCGCGGCCTGCGCCCTGGCTCCGGCCGAGCCGACGTCGTCCGCGGTCACGTAGGTGCGGCCGGCCTCGCGAGCCGCCGCGGACGCGGCATACGCCCCTGCCTGGGCACGACCGAGGGTGGCGACGAGGTAGAAGAGGGGCACGACGAGCAGGACGAGCAGGAAGGCCACCTCCACGGTCATCGCGCCGCGCTCCCGCCGGGCCGCGGTCCTGCGCGACCTCGCGGTCGACGCGAGGGCCGGCGCGCTCACTGGTCCTCCGCGTAGGCCTGGCCGGTGACCGTCATGGCCTCGGCCGGCCCGAACGGGCCTAAGACCGGTAGGGCGAGCGAGGCGGAGACCTGCACCACCTCCACCCCCTCGACCGTCGTCCGCCCCGCCGTCACGCTTACCCCACCGGTCCCGGGCAGGCTCTGCTCGAGCAGCTGCCGCGCCCGCTCGGCGCCCTCGGCGGGCGAGGAGTCGGCGCGCGCACCGTGACGGGCCCCCTCGATCACGTGCGCGGTGGCGGTGTTGTGCAGGTGCAGGGCGAGCGCGAGCTGCGCGGCGGCCAGCATGACGAGGCACACCAGCCCCGCCAGCATGGCGAACTCCGAGACGGCGGCGCCCCGGTCGCGCGCCCCCAGCACGGCGCCGCGGCTCAGCCGCCGACGCTGGAGACCGCGTCGGAGAACAGCCCGGTCAGGAGCGGCTCGGCCACGAGCCACAGCGCGGCCACGAGACCGGCGGTCATGATCGTGATGAGCACCCAGCCGGGGACGTCCCCGCGCTCGGGCTGGGCGACCCAGCCGCGCAGCCTCAGGATGAGTGGTGCGCCGGTGAGCGCGGGAAGGCTCGCGGGCCGGAGGGTGGTGCGTCGCATGTCGGTGTCCTTTCGTGTCGTCGTCGTCGATGCGTCCGTCCTGGGGGCGGCGTCGAGCCGTGCGCCCCGGGCGGGTGGAGCGCGGCTCAGAGCGTGATGCGCAGCATGGTCACCCCCGGGAACACGGCGAAGAGCACGGTCACGGGCAGGACGAGGAAGACCACCGGGACCATCATCGTGATCTCCCGACGGCCACCCTCCTCGATCAGACCCTGGCGGGCCGCCTCCCGGGCGTCCGCCGCCTGGGCCCGCAGGATCTCCCCGAGCGGGGTGCCTCGCTGGATCGCCACGACGAGGCCGTCGACGAAGCGGACGATGGGGCCCAGCCCGGTGCGGCGGCTCAGCCCCTGCAGGGCCTCGGGCAGGCTGGCACCGGTCCGGGCGTCCGCGAGGCAGATCTGGAGCTCCTGGGCCAGCTGTCCCGAGGAGCGCCCGGCCACCCGCTCGAGCGCCTGCACGGTCCCTTCCCCCGCGGTCACCGAGAGGGCGAGCAGCTCGGCCACGGCCGGGAACTCGGCCATGATGACACGCTCGCGTCGCCCCGCCGCCCGGCCGAGGAAGGTGTCCCGCGCGACGGCACCCCCGAGGAAGGCGCAGCCCACCAGCACGCCCAGCGCCACCACGCTGGCCCCGCGGCTCCACCAGAGCACGGACCCGACCGCGGCCGCCAGGACCGCGGCGCCCGCTCCCCAGAGCACCTGCTGGATGCGGAAGCCGTCGACGTCCGGTGCCAGACCGGCCCTCAGCTGGCGCGAGCGCACCGACTCGGCGCCACCGAGCAGCCGGCCCAGCGCGGCCGCCCCCCGGCGGGCCAGGGGCTCGGTCAGCTCGCCGAACCTCCACGGCCGGCGGTCATCGGCCCCGAGCAGCCGAGAGCGCTCCGGCGCGTGGTCGAGGTAGGGCTCGATCCGCGCCGCGAGGTCGGTGCGGCGGGCGAGCGGCAGGCCCGCATGGACGAGCAGGAGCCCGCAGGACAGAGCCATCCCGAGGACGACGGCGCTCCACTCGGGGCCGCTCACCGCAGCACCCTCTGCTCCTCGGGCAGGCGCCCGATCGTCACCATCAGCCGGTAGGCCACCACCGTCATCCCGGCCCCCACGGCGAGGACGACCGCACCGGCCGGCGTCCCGTAGGCGTCCAGCGTCGTCCCCCGGGTCGCGAGCAGGAGCAGCACCGCCCACGGAGCCGCCATGGCGAGCCGGGCGGCGTTGACCGTCCACGACTGGCGGGCCTCGAGCTCGGCCCGGGCGCGGGCGTCCTCGCGCAGGAAGGCGGACAGGGTCCGCAGCACCCGGCCCAGGTCCGTGCCGCCGACGTCGCGGGCGATCCGCAGGGCCTCCACGAGCCGGTCCGCGACGGGGTCGGACAGCCGGTCCTTCAGCCGGTCGAGCGACTCCGAGAAGCGGCCGCTCGCCCGGTAGTCGTGGGTGAACTCGAGGAACTGGGGCCGCAGCTCCTCGGGACCGCGCTCCCCCAGCTGCACGAGCGCCTCCGGCAGCGCCAGGCCGGCCCGGACCGCCGAGTGCACGTGGTCGACGGCGTCCGGCCACACGTCGCGCAGCCGGCCCCGGCGGCGTCGGGCACGGGAGCGGACGACCGCCAGGGGTGCCCAGGCCGCCATCGCGGCGAAGCACAGGCCGATGGCCCAGACCCCGGTCACCGCCACGACGAGGAGGAGCACGACCACGGCGAGGGCCACGCAGAAGCCGAGCAGGGTGCGCGGTCCGAGGCCGCGCACGCCGGCCAGCACGATCTCGTCGCCGAGGCGCTCGATGCGTGCGCGGCTCATGCGGGTGCTCACCCGCTGCTCGCGCGGCCAGAACGACCACCAGATGCTGGCCAGCCCCACCCCCAGGACCAGGCCCCAGACGGCGCCGACCATCAGGCGGCCCTCAGCAGGGCACGCAGGTCGAAGTCGGCGCGGGTGAAGCGCTCCTCGTGCGGCGGGTAGCCGTCGGCCCGCACCAGCTGGCCGTCGCGGCGACGGTAGAGGTCGGCGATCTCGACGACGTCGCCCTCGACGCGGCCGGGCAGGGCGACGATCTCGCGGACGCGTCGCTGGCCGTCGGCCTCCAGGCCCAGGTGGACGACGATGTCGATCGAGGCCGCGACGGTGGGGACGACGAAGCTGGAGGACACGTTGGGCCCGGCCAGCAGCGGCAGGGTGCACATCTTCGTCACGGCCTCGCGGGCGCTGTTGGCGTGCACGGTCGCCATGCCGGGCAGCCCGCTGTTGAGCGCGATGAGCAGGTCCAAGCTCTCCTCCTGCCGGACCTCGCCCACGATGATCCGCCCGGGACGCATCCGCAGGGCCTCCTTGACGAGCCGGCGCAGCGGCACCTCGCCGCTGCCCTCCAGGCTCGCCTGCCGGCACTGCATCGCGGCGACGTCGCGCAGGTTGACCTTGAGCTCGAAGACCTCCTCGCAGGTGACCACCCGTTCCTGCGCGGGGACGGCGGCGGCCAGGCAGTTGAGCATGGTGGTCTTTCCCGCCTGGGTGCCGCCCGCGACCAGGACGTTGAGCCCGCTGACGACCGCCGCCTCGAGGAAGCGCGCGGCCGTCGTGGTGAGGCTGCCCAGCCGGACCAGGTCACCGAGGTCGTCGGCGGCGACGACGAACTTGCGGATGTTGACGGCCCAGTGCCTCCGGGTGATGTCGGGGATCGTCACGTGCAGCCGGCTGCCGTCAGGCAGCGAGGCGTCGACGAACGGGCTGCTGAGGTCGACCCGGCGGCCGGAGCTGCGCAGCATCCGCTCGACCAGGTCGTGGACCTGCTGCTCCGTGAGGAGGGTGGACGTCAGCTCGGACCGACCGTGACGGGCGACGAAGACCTTGCTCGGCTCGTTGATCCAGATCTCCTCCACCGACGGGTCGTCGAGGTAGCGCTGCAGCGGCCCGAACCCCGCCACCGACTCCAGCAGGAGCCGGTGCGCCTCCCTGCGGTCCGACAGCGGCACGAGGCCACCGCCGAGGGACCGGTCGTCGTAGTCGTCGAGCACCTCGCCGATGAGCGACCTGACCTCGGCCTCGTCCCGCGCGGGGTCGAGCCGGCGTCGTCGGATCAGCTCGCGGACGTCCTCCTCGAGCAGCTGCAGAGCGGTCCCCTGCATGACCTCGTCCTTCCCCTTCGGCCTCGGTAGCGCTGGAAGCCCCCGCTTTCCCCAGCCGATCCATGGCACCAACCGGCACGACGCACTGTAAAGCGACTTTGCCAAGTCCTTACCAAACGCGTACCAAACCTGTGGACAGCCCTCAGGCTGTGGACGAGCAGCGACGGCACCGACCCGCCGGACGCACCATGGCGGGCGTGAGAGTGATGGTGACCCTGCCCGGGCCCGACACCGCGGCGGGGACGCGCAGCCCTGTCGCCCGGCACGTGGTGGTGAGGGCGCCGGACGGCGCCACGGTGGGTCACCTTCTGGCGCACCTGGGCATCCACCTCCGCGGCCCCGACCCTGCACGGGTATGCCGCGGGCAGCTCGCCCACGTCTCCCGCAGACCTGGGTGCTGCCGCTCCACGACGCCGCCGACCTCGCCCTGGCCGGGCTGAGACCCCACCAGGTGCCCCGCCACCCGCCGCCCGGCCGTCTGGTCCGCACGCACGACGGTCTCGTCGCGCAGGCCCTGGAGCCCGCGCCCGGTCGCCCCTGGCCCGACCGCCCCTCCGGCCCGGTCCCGCCACGCGTCCTGGCCCTGCCGACGACCGTGGACGCCGCTCGGGGCGTCTTCGCCGTCGGTGGCGACGAGGCGGAGGACCTGCCCGGCCCGGGCGCGCCCTTCCTCGTGCTGGGCCCCTCCGGCTCCGGCGTCTCCGGCGCGCTGCTCGCCGTCGCGTCCGGGCTGGGCGGACCGGTCGTCCGGGTCGCCGGGAGCGACCCGCCGGACGGGCCGTCGCTGCTGCGCGCGCTCGACCTGTTCGGCGGCACGGTCGTCGTCGACGACGCGCACCTGCTCGCCGGGACACG
>JASKZT010000246.1 GCA_030145965.1 Ornithinimicrobium sp. | reverse complement strand
CCCGCGGACCCGGGGACCGGCCGCGCCGACCCGGGCACCCCGGGCAAGGGCGCCCCCGGCGAAGGCGCCCCGGGCAAGGGCGCCCCCGCCGAGGGCGACGCCGGCTCGGGCGACGCCGGCTCGGCGAGCTCCGTCGAGACCGTCGTCGTGGTCGTCCCCAAGGACGTCCCCCCGCCCCTGGAGGAGCCCATCCTCGTCGAGCCCTGACCCGTCAGGAGGGCACCAGGGCCGGGCACTACCATCGTGGCCATGACCCCGGCTGACCACAGTGACCTCTCGCCCGTGCCCGCGGCCTTCGCGCGTCTCGGCCTCACCTACGACGACGTCCTCCTCCTGCCCGGGGACACCGACATGGCGCCGGACGAGATCGACACGACGAGCCGCCTGACCCGCGAGATCTCGCTGCGGGTCCCGCTCATCTCCGCGGCGATGGACACCGTCACCGAGTCCCGGATGGCGATCGCCATGGCGCGCCAGGGCGGCATCGGCATCCTGCACCGCAACCTCTCGATCGAGGACCAGGCCATGCAGGTCGACCTCGTCAAGCGCACCCAGACCGGGCGCATCACCAACCCGGTGACGATCGGGCCGGACGCCACGCTCGAGGACCTGGACCGGGTCTGCGGGCAGTACCGCGTCTCCGGGCTGCCCGTCGTCGGGGAGGACGGCACCCTGCTGGGCATCTGCACCAACCGCGACCTTCGCTTCACGCCGGTCGCCGAGTGGGAGCGGACGCTCGTGCGCGACGTCATGACCACGACGCCGCTGGTCACCGCCCCCGCCGACGTCTCCCGGGACGAGGCGACGGCGATCCTGCGCGCGCACAAGCGTGAGCGGCTGCCGCTGGTCGACGGCGCCGGCCGGCTGGCCGGACTCATCACGGTCAAGGACTTCGTCAAGTCCGAGCAGTTCCCCCACGCCAGCAAGGACGGTGAGGGTCGCTTGCTCGTGGGCGCCGCGATCGGCTACTTCGGCGACGCCTGGGAGCGGGCCACCACGCTGGTCGACGCCGGCGTCGACGTCCTCGTGGCCGACACCGCGCACGGCAACGTGCGCCTGCTCGTCGAGATGGTCACCCGCCTCAAGTCCGACCCCGCCACCCGTCACGTCCAGGTCGTCGGCGGCAACGTCGCGACGGCCTCCGGCGCGCGGGCCTTCGTCGAGGCCGGCGCGGACGCCGTGAAGGTCGGGGTCGGTCCGGGCGCGATCTGCACGACCCGTGTCGTCACCGGTGTCGGTGCCCCGCAGCTCAGCGCCGTCTACGAGGCGGCCGCCGCCGCGCGTGACAAGGGCATCCCGGTCATCGCCGACGGCGGGCTCAAGTGGTCCGGCGACATCCCCAAGGCGCTCGCGGCCGGAGCCGAGTCGGTGATGATGGGATCGATGCTCGCAGGCTCCGAGGAGAGCCCGGGCGAGCTGATCTTCCTCAACGGCAAGCAGTTCAAGAGCTACCGCGGCATGGGCTCGCTCGGCGCGATGAGCTCGCGCGGCAAGCAGTCCTTCTCCAAGGACCGCTACTTCCAGGCCGAGGTCTCCAGCGACGACCAGCTCGTGCCCGAGGGCGTCGAGGGCCGCGTCCCCTACCGCGGCACGGTGAGTGCGGTGCTGCACCAGATGGTCGGCGGCCTGCGGCAGGCGATGTTCTACATCGGCGCGCGCAGCGTGCCCGAGCTGCAGGAGAAGGCGCAGTTCGTCCGGGTCACCCAGGCGAGCCTGCAGGAGTCGCACCCGCACGACATCGAGATGACCGGCGAGGCGCCCAACTACCGCTGAGACGGGGCCCGGACGCGCGCGAGGGTGCGGGTGTCGGGCGGCGCGCCCGCGGCTGGGTAGCCTGTCCCGGTGAGCGAGATCGAGATCGGCCGTGGCAAGCGGGGCCGCCGGGCCTACACCTTCGACGACGTCGCGGTCGTCCCCTCCCGACGGACGCGCGACCCCGAGGACGTCTCCGTGGGGTGGCAGATCGACGCCTACCACTTCGACCTGCCGGTGGTCGCGGCACCCATGGACTCCGTCGTCTCGCCCGAGACGGCGATCGAGATGGGGCGCCTCGGCGGGCTGGGGGTGCTGGACCTCGAGGGCCTGTGGACCCGCTACGAGGACCCGCTGCCCGCGCTGCAGGAGATCGCCGAGCTGCCCGAGGGCCGCACGACGGCCCGGATGCGCGAGCTCTACGCCGCCCCCGTCCAGCCCGAGCTCATCACCGAGCGGCTGCGCCAGGTGCGGGACGCGGGTGTGACCGTGGCCGGCTCCCTGTCGCCGCAGCGCACCCAGGAGCTCTGGCGGGTGGTCGTCGAGGCCGGCGTGGACCTCTTCCTCATCCGCGGCACCACCGTCTCGGCCGAGCACGTCTCCAGCCACGCCGAGCCGCTGAACCTCAAGCGCTTCATCTACGAGCTGGACGTGCCGGTCATCGTCGGCGGCGCCGGCACCTACACCGCCGCCCTGCACCTCATGCGCACCGGCGCCGCGGGCGTCCTCGTCGGCTTCGGCGGGGGCTCGGCCCACCGGACCCGTGCCACCCTGGGCATCCAGACACCCGCGGCCACGGCCATCGCGGACGTGGCCGCGGCCCGGCGCGACTACCTGGACGAGTCCGGCGGGCGCTACGTGCACGTCATCGCGGACGGGGGCACGAGCACCTCCGGAGAGATCGTCAAGGCCGTCGCGTGCGGGGCCGACTCGGTCATGCTCGGCGCCGCGCTGGCGCGCGCCGCCGAGGCCCCGGGCCACGGCTTCCACTGGGGCAGCGAGGCCCACCACCACGAGCTGCCGCGTGGCGAGCGCGTCGACGTCGGCACCGTGGGCACGCTGCGCGAGATCCTGCTCGGCCCGGCCTCGGGCGCGGACGGCGCGACCAACCTCATGGGTGCACTGCGTCGCGCCATGGCGACGACGGGGTACACCGACCTCAAGGAGTTCCAGCGGGTGGAAGTGGTGGTGGCTCCCTATGGCGGGCGCTGACGGCTGGGGTCCCGGCACGGACGGGGCGGACGAGGACTACACCGAGCACGACGTGCGCGACATGCGGGGACGCCACCGTGGCGCGGCCCCGCGCGGGCTGAGCGTGCGCCGGGACGCCGTCTACGTGCGTCGACGCCGGGCGGCTCTCGGCGGTCTGCTCGCCCTCGTGCTCGCGGTCGTGACCGGTGTGGGCGTCTGGCTCGCCGGGCCGGGGTCGCCCGACCGCCCCGCGGAGGGGGGTGACGGCGGGTCCGCGGCCGTGGCGAGCGACGCGGCGGGCCAGACCCAGGGCGACGACGCGGTGGCTGACGACGCGGTGGCTGACGGCGAGGCCGCCACCGGCGACGCCGAGGCGGCGGAGGCCGAGCAGGAGACCGCCGAGCCGGAGAAGGACCCGGTGTGGCAGAAGGACCCGGTCCCCAACGAGCTGCCCAGCGACACCACCGCCCTGGAGCAGGTCGACTACCTGACCGGCGGCATGACGCCGAAGTCGATCATGGCCTCCAACCACGGCCTGATGATCGCGAACAACATGATGTACTCCCACAGCTCCACGGTCTTCGACTCCACGACGCGAGAGCAGGTGGCGGTCCTCGACGACGCGGTCGACCTGGCGGAGTTCGGCGTCGAGGGGCACCCCGGCATCTCGCAGGGCTCCCCGGTCGAGGCCGTGTGGACCGAGGACGGCCGCTACGCCTACGTCTCGCAGTACACGATGTTCGGGGAGAACTTCGGCGTCCAGGGCTTCGACGCCTGCACCCGTGAGAGCGGGGTCGGTCCCTCCTTCCTCTACCGCTTCGACGCCGAGGAGATGGACTGGGACCAGGTCATCAAGGTCGGTGCCGTACCGAAGTACCTGGAGATCACGCCGGACCAGACCACGATCCTCGTGAGCAACTGGTGCGACGCGACGATCTCGGTCGTCGACGTGGAGAAGGCCGAGGAGACCCGGGTCATCGACGTCAACGAGTCGCCCCGCGGCATCGCGATCCTGCCCGACAGCAACACCGCCTACGTCGTCGCGATGTACGCCCAGTCGCTGTTCAAGGTCGACATCGAGGCGGGCACGAGCGAGCTGGTCATGAACACCACGCTGCGCCCGCGCCACCTCAACGTCACCGAGGACGGCTCGACGCTCTACATGACCGTGAGCTCGGCGAACACGATCTACAAGATCGACACCGAGACCGATGAGATCGTCGACGAGGTCTCCCCGGGCCTCGAGCCGCGCTCGGTGACGATGTCGCCGGACGAGACGGCGCTCTACGTCGTCAACTACGACGAGGCCACCGTCTCCAAGGTCCGCACCTCCGACATGGAGGTCATCGACAAGGTCAACGTGGACGCCGACCCCATCGGCATCGACTACGACCCGGTGACCAACACCGTCTGGGTGGCCTGCTACAACGGCGCGGTCTACGTCTTCGACGACCAGAGCACGCCGCTCGCACGGTAGGCGCAGCGCGCCGCGCGGGCATCGCCGGCGGCGGGGCACCCAGGCGGATCGCCTACCCTGGAGCGGTGATCCGCACCGCTCTCCGCCCCGGCTGGCTGGTGCTGCTGGCGCTTCTCGTCGCCGTGGTCGTCGGGTTCTACCAGCTGGGGATGTGGCAGATCGGGGTCAGCTCCAACGAGGCCTCGCGCGAGCGGGCCGCGGCGCAGGCGGCCCGTCCCACCGAGCCCCTCGGCGAGGTCATGGGCCCCCAGCAGGTGTTCCCGGAGGACGGCGCCGGCCTCTCGGTCGCGGCCGAGGGTCGGTATGCCGCCGACCTGCAGTTCCTGGTCCCCGGCCGGATGCTCGAGGGCGAGCCCGGCTTCTGGGTGGTCACGCCCGTCCTCACGCAGGCCTCCGGCGAGCCGGCCCTGCTGCCCGTCGTGCGCGGCTTCGTCGCCGACGCGGGTGAGGCCGACGCCCCCGCGCAGGACCCGGTGCGCGTCACCGGCACCCTCGCCCCGAGCGAGTCGCCGGGGGAGGTGGGCGCCCTGGGCGAGCTGGCCGAGGGCCAGCTCCCGGCCGTCGACACCGCCGACCTGGTCAACCTGTGGGACGAGCCGGTCTACAACGCCTTCATCTTCCTCGTCGAGGAGGACCCCGCCACCTCCGCGCCGGCGGTGCAGCGCATCCCGCCGCCGGTCTTCGGCGACAGCGGCATCGTCTGGCGCAACTTCGGCTACGGCCTGCAGTGGTTCGTCTTCGCCGGCTTCGCCGTCTACATGTACGTCCGCTTCCTCCGGCAGGCGACGTACGGCACCCCCGACCCCGCACCCGCGGCCCGCCGGACCCGACCGCCCCGGCGGCCCCGCCCGACCCGTCCCCGACCCGAGGAGAGATCCGCATGTCCGCCCGCGCCAAGCTCACGTTCTTCCGCGTGATGGCCTTCCTGGTCGGGGTGTTCCTGCTCGTCCTGGCCACGCACATGGTCCTGCACTACGGCTACGACAACGACGTCCTCGCCTTCTGGCCGGCACCCCACGGCTGGTTCTACATGGTCTACATCGTGGCCACCGCCATGCTCGGCTTCGAGCTGCGCTGGGGGATGGGCAAGATGGTCGGCGTCATGCTCGCCGGCTGCGTGCCCTTCCTCTCCTTCTGGGTCGAGCACCGGGTGCACCGGGACGCGCAGGAGCAGATCGCGGCCCGCGGGGCCGGCGCGGATAGGGTGGCCGCGTGACCCAGCCGCTCGACTCCCGACCCGTCCTCGTCGTCGACTTCGGCGCGCAGTACGCCCAGCTCATCGCCCGCCGCGTCCGCGAGGCCAACGTCTACAGCGAGATCGTGCCGCACACGACGCCCGCGGCCGAGATGCTGGCCAAGGACCCGTCCGCGATCATCCTCTCCGGCGGGCCCTCGTCGGTCTACGCCGAGGACGCCCCCGGCCTCGAGGAGGCCGTCGTCACCTCCGGGGTGCCGGTGCTGGGCATCTGCTACGGCTTCCAGGCCATGTCCCAGGTGCTCGGCGGGCAGGTCGCCCGCACCGGGCAGCGGGAGTACGGCGAGACCCGCGCCAGCCTCACGACGGGGACCAGCACCCTCTTCGACGGCCAGCCCGAGGAGCAGGTCGTGTGGATGTCGCACGGCGACGCGGTGGACGAGGCGCCCGCGGGCACCACGGTGACCGCGCGCACGCCCGGTGCGCCCGTCGCCGCCTTCGAGGACGAC
This sequence comes from Ornithinimicrobium sp., assembly GCA_030145965.1. Lineage (GTDB taxonomy): Bacteria > Actinomycetota > Actinomycetes > Actinomycetales > Dermatophilaceae > Ornithinicoccus. The sequence goes on along the minus strand of JASKZT010000246.1, from coordinate 347 downwards.
GGGCGCCGCCTCTACGGCGTCCAGTGGCACCCGGAGGTCATGCACACCACGCACGGCCAGCAGGTCCTCACCAACTTCCTGCGCCGCGGCGCCGGCATCGACCCGACGTGGACCAGCGGCAACGTCGTCGAGCAGCTCGTCGAGGAGATCCGCGCCCAGGTGGGGGAGGACCGCGTCATCTGCGGGCTCTCCGGCGGTGTGGACTCCTCCGTGGCGGCCGCGCTCGTCCAGCGGGCGGTCGGCGACCAGCTCACCTGCGTCTTCGTCGACCACGGTCTGCTGCGCGAGGGGGAGGCCCAGCAGGTCGAGGAGGACTTCGTCGCCGCGACCGGCGTCGACCTCGTCGT
>JASKZT010000239.1 GCA_030145965.1 Ornithinimicrobium sp. | reverse complement strand
GTCGGCGGCGGCATCTTCACCAAGGCCGCCGACGTCGGCGCCGACCTGGTCGGCAAGGTCGAGGCGGGCATCCCGGAGGACGACCCGCGCAGTCACCGACGTTGTCGCCCACGTTGTCGGCGATCGTCGCGGCGTTGCGCGGGTCGTCCTCGGGAATGCCCGCCTCCACCTTGCCGACGAGGTCGGCGCCGACGTCGGCGGCCTTGGTGAAGATGCCGCCGCCCACCCGCATGAACATCGCCAGCAGCGCGGCGCCGAAGCCGAAGCCCTCGAGCACCTTGGGGGCGTCGCCCTGGTAGACGAGCACGACGAGCGCCGCGCCGAGCAGGCCCAGGCCAACGGTGGCCATGCCCACCGTGCCGCCGGTGCGGAAGGCGATCCGCATCCCCTGGTCGCGGCCGGTGGTCCGGGCGGCCTCGGCGACGCGCATGTTGGCCGCGGTGGCGAGGTTCATGCCCAGGTAGCCGATGGCCGCGGAGAAGGCGGCGCCGAAGAGGAAGGCGACCGAGCGGCCGACCCGCATGAAGAGGTCGTCGGCCGGCAGCACCATGAGCAGGAAGAAGGCCACGACGGCGAAGACGGCCAGGGTGCGGAACTGCCGGGCCAGGTAGGCGGAGGCGCCCTCCTGCACGGCCCCGCCGATCTCCTGCATGCTCTCGGTCCCCGGCGACGTCGCGAGCACCTCCCGCCGGAAGAGGAAGCCCATGACGAGGGCGACGACGGAGATGACGAGCACGACGACGACCACCGAGGTGTCTGCGGTGCTGAGCTCGATGTCGCTGGCGGCACGCACTGGTGTCATGAACTGCCTCCTGACCTGGCCCGCAGCTCTGCGGGCGACGGTGCGGGGCTTCCGCCCCGCGGTGTGCGCCACTGTAGTGACCCCGGTCACGTTCCGTCAGCCCCTCGGCACGGTATGTCGCGACCGGGCCCTCGCCACCCTCCGTCGCCCGGGCGGCGGGTGGAGGTGTCGGACGGCGTCCGCGGCGTCCGGCGCGAGGCGGGCCGGGACTGTCAGGGTCTCGCCGTACCGTGACAGGGTCATGTCCGAGGACCTCGCCTTCGAGCCCCGCACCGCCCTGGCCCACCTCACCCGCGGCCCGCGCGCCGGGCGGCTCGTGCACGTGCGCACCGTGCCGGCCCGGGAGGGGCGCACCGTGCCGTGGCCGGACTGGGTCGCCCCCGAGGTCACCGCTGCGCTGCACGGCGAGGGCATCAGCAGCCTCTGGGAGCACCAGGCGCGGGTGGCCGAGCTGGCCCGCTCCGGCCAGCACGTCGTCGTGGCGACCGGCACGGCGTCCGGCAAGTCCCTCGGCTTCCTCCTGCCGGTGCTCACCGCGCTGTGCGAGGGGTCGGGGGCGGCCAGCGGGCGGGGGGCGACGGCGATCTACCTCGCGCCCACCAAGGCCCTCGGCGCCGACCAGGGCGCGCGGCTGCACGGCCTCGCGGTGCCCGGCGTGCGCGTCGCCACCCTGGACGGCGACACCCCGACCGAGGAGCGGAGGTGGATCCGCGAGCACGCCCACTACGTGCTGACCAACCCCGACCTGCTCCACCACACGCTCCTGCCCGGCCACGACCGGTGGCGCGGCTTCCTGCGCGCCCTGCGCTACGTCGTCCTCGACGAGTGCCACGTCTACCGGGGCGTCTTCGGCGCGCACGTCTCGGCGGTGCTGCGACGGCTGCTGCGGGTGGCGGCCCGCTACGGCGCCCACCCCACCGTGGTGTTGGCCTCGGCCACGGTCGCCGAGCCGGAGGTGCTGGCGCGGACCCTCCTGGGGCAGCCGGTCACCGCCGTGACGCAGGACGCCTCGCCCCGGCAGGAGACCGTCGTCGCGCTCTGGCAGCCGCCCGAGCTCGAGGACGGCTCGCGCCGCAGCACCCTGGCCGAGACGTCCTCGCTGCTCGCCGACCTCGTCGAGACCGGCGTGCAGACGGTCGCCTTCGCCCGCTCCCGGCAGGGGGTGGAGGTGGTGGCCGGGCGGACGCGGGAGGAGCTCGACGCCCGCGGTGCGTCTGCCCACGGCCGGGTCGCGGCCTACCGTGGTGGCTACCTGCCGGAGGAGCGCCGCGTCCTCGAGGGCGCCCTGCGCGGCCGGGAGGTGATGGGGCTGGCGGCCACGACCGCGCTGGAGCTGGGCATCGACATCGCCGGGCTCGACGCCGTGGTCATGGCCGGGTGGCCGGGCACGCGCGCCTCGTTCTGGCAGCAGGCCGGCCGGGCCGGTCGCCGCGGCGCCCCCTCGCTGGCGATCCTCGTCGCGGCCGACGACCCGCTGGACAGCTACCTGCTCGCGCACCCCGAGCTGATCTTCGACGCGCCCGTCGAGTCGTGCGTGCTCGACCCGGCCAACCCCTACGTCCTCGCCCCGCACCTGGCGGCGGCCGCGGCCGAGCTGCCGCTGACCCGGGAGGACGAGCGGTGGTTCGGCCCCGGCGTCGCGGCGCTGGCCGAGCAGCTCGTGGAGGGCGGTGTGCTGCGGCGCCGGCCGACGGGGTGGTTCTGGGCGCGCCCCGACCGCCCGAGCGACCACGTGCAGCTGCGCGCCGCCGGGCAGGCCGTGCAGATCGTCGACGCACGCAGCGGGCGGGTGCTCGGGACCGTCGACGAGGACCGCGCCCTCACCACCGTCCACGCCGGAGCGGTCTACGTCCACCAGGGCCAGCCGCACGTCGTGACCGACCTCGACCTCGAGGCGGCCGTCGCGATGGTGGTGGTCGGCGACCCCGGGTGGTCGACCCGGGCGCGCAGCGAGAGCACCTTCGCCATCCGGTCCACGGAGGAGGAGCTGGCCTGGGGCGCGGTCCGGCTCTGCACGGGCCGGGTGGAGGTGACGACGCGCGTCGTCGCGTTCCAGCGGATCCTCCCCGACGGGTCGGTCGTCGGCACGCACCCCCTCGAGCTGCCGGAGCGGACGCTGGTGACCCAGGCGGTCTGGTGGGCGGTGCCGGAGGAGGAGCTGGCGCTGGCGGGGCTGACCGAGGAGGACGTCCCGGGTGCCCTCCACGCCGCGGAGCACGCGGCGATCGGCATGCTGCCGCTCCTGGCGACCTGCGACCGGTGGGACCTCGGCGGGGTCTCCACCGCGCTGCACCCCGACACCGGCCTGCCGACGGTCATGGTCTTCGACGGCCACCCCGGTGGTGCCGGCTTTGCCCGCAAGGGCTTCCGGGAGGCGGCGACCTGGTTGGCCGCCACCCGCGACCTCGTCGAGGCGTGCGCGTGCGTCGCCGGCTGCCCCAGCTGCGTCCAGTCGCCCAAGTGCGGCAGCGGCAACGAGCCGCTGCACCGGGCCGGGGCGGTGGCCGTGCTCTCGCACGTGCTGTCCGAGCGCGCGGTGTCGGTGCCCGCGGCCGGCTGAGCAGCCGCGACGACACGCGCGCCGGACGGGCGTCGGCTACTGTCACGAGGACCGGGGCCGAGGCACCGGCGACCGTCCCGAGAACCGCGCGAAAGGCCCCGCCATGCTCATCATCGGTGTCATCCTCATCCTGCTGGCGGCCGCGGTGATCACCTACGTGCTGCTGGCCACCGCCGGCATGCTGCCCGTGGAGATCGAGTACGGCCCTCTCAACGTCGAGGTGCAGCCGCTGTGGCTCTACCTCGCCGGCGTGCTCACCCTGGCCGTCGCGGCCCTCGGGCTGTGGATGGCCGCCGCGGGGGCGCGCCGCAAGGCCCGCAAGGCGCGCGAGGTGCGCGAGCTGCGCAAGCAGGCGGCCGGCACCGACCGGCGCGGCGGGCGGACGACGACGACCGACCGCCGCGGCGC
>JASKZT010000152.1 GCA_030145965.1 Ornithinimicrobium sp. | reverse complement strand
CGCCGACCGGTGCCACGCCCCCTGCCGTCCCCGAGGAGGACCTGGTGCAGGTCCGGGCCTGGGCCCGTAGCCGGGGCTACCCGATCGACGAGTGCGCCGGCGTGCCGCCGACCGTCCTGCGGACCTACCAGCTGGTGCACTCGGCCTGACCGGCCCCCGGCCGGTCCCGCCGCGGACCGGCTTCGTGCGTACGGTGCCTCAGGGCGGGAAGCCCAGCCGGGACGAAGGGGGCATCGACGTGACGCGCACAGTGCTGGTGTCGGGGAGCGACCACCGCGTGGAGGAGCTCGCCGCCGCGCTGCGGGGGGCCGGGGCGGAGGTGCTGTCCGTCGACGACCCGGCCGCGGTCGGCGAGGCGGTGGCCGGGCTGCCGGCCGGCAGCGTCCACGCCTACGTGCAGCTGCCGGTGACCGTGCCCCTCGAGGGCGAGTCGGTCGTGCGCCGGGTCCGCGGCTTCCTGCAGGGCGGCCTGCTGTCGCGCTTCGACGCCGTGTCGGCCGCGCTGCCGGTGCTGGCCGACGACGCCCGGGTGCTGCTCGTCGTCGGCAACACCAGCTCGGTCGGCACCGACCTGCCCGACGACCGGGCCGCCCGGCTGGCGCTGCTCGAGGTGCTCTCGCACGCGATCCGCGCCGACAAGGCGCCGGCTGCCGTCCGGGTGCACGTCGTGGAGCAGTGCCCGGCCGAGGAGCTCGCCGCCGCGGTCCTCGGCAGCGGCGCGCCGGTGCGCCCCGAGGTCGCCGACCTGCAGCGGCGCGAGGTCGACCTCAGCTACGACGACTGGCGCACCGAGGTGCTCGGGATGGCGACCGTCGAGGTCTGACGGGGTCGCAGCAGGACGGGCCGGCGCCCGCTCGACCAGGGCTGTCCCGCCGGCGGCTCGAAACCCGCGGCGGCAGGTAGGTTCGGCGCGCAGGCTTCCTCGCGACCACGGGCGGCGTTCCTCCGGATGGCACTGGTGTCCCTCGGGCGGGCTCTCGGCCTGCTCGCCGCCCAGGACCCGGACCGGGTCGCCGTGCGCGACGACCGGCGCACCCTCACCCGCCGCGAGCTCGACCTCGAGAGCAACCGGCTGGCGCGCTGCTACGCCGAGCTCGGGGTCGGCCAGGACGACCTCGTCCAGCTGTCCCTGCCGAACGGCGTCGAGTTCTACCTCGCCTGCGCGGCGGCCTGGAAGCTCGGCGCCACCCCGCAGCCGGTGTCGGCGGCCCTGCCGGCGCCCGAGCGGGCCGCCCTGCTCGAGCTGGCCGACCCCGCGCTGGTCGTCGGCAGCACGCTCGTCGGCAGCGCGACGAGCTCCGCCGGTCGCGCCGCGCTGCCGGCGGGCTTCGCGCCACCCGCGGACGTCTCCGACGCGCCCCTGCCCGACCGGGTGCCGGCGTCGTGGAAGGCGCCGACCTCCGGCGGGAGCACCGGGCGTCCGAAGATCATCCTGTCGGGCAGCCCGGGGCTCGTCGACCCCGGCGTGCCGGCCGTCCCGTTCCTGCCGGTCGAGGGGCGGCAGCTGGTCCCGGGACCGCTGTTCCACAACGGCCCGTTCACCTACTCGATGCGCGGGCTGCTGACCGGCCAGACGCTCGTGGTGCTCCCGCGCTTCGACGCCGAGGCGGTCCTGCGCAGCGTCGAGCAGGAGCGGATCACGTGGGTGCTGCTGGTCCCGACGATGATGCACCGCATCTGGCGCCTGCCGGAGGACGTCCGCCAGCGGTACGACCTGTCGAGCCTGCGGACGGTGCTGCACCTGGGCGCGCCGTGCCCGCCCTGGCTCAAGCGGGCGTGGCTGGACTGGCTCGGCCCCGACCGCGTGCTCGAGGTGTACGCCGGCACCGAGGCGCAGGGCATCTCCGTCATCGACGGCCGGGAGTGGCTCGCCCGTCCGGGGTCGGTGGGCCGGGCGGCGCTGGGCTCGCGGTTCCGCGTGCTGGGCCCGGACGGACGCGACGTCCCGGTGGGCGAGACCGGGGAGGTCTTCATGATGCCGGCGGGCGGCCCGGGCTCCACCTACCGCTACCTCGGTGCCGAGCCGCGCGCGGTCGACGGGTGGGAGAGCCTGGGCGACCTCGGCCGGCTGGACGAGGACGGCTACCTCTACCTCGCCGACCGCAGCCCCGACGTGGTCCTGTCGGGCGGGGCCAACGTCTACCCCGCCGAGGTCGAGGCCGCGCTGGACGCCCACCCGGCCGTGCGCTCCAGTGCGGTCATCGGGCTGCCGGACGCCGACCTGGGCGAGCGGGTGCACGCCGTCGTCGACGTCGGCGAGGAGTCGGTGACGGCCGAGGAGCTGCAGGCGCACGTCGCCGCGCTGCTGGTCCGCTACAAGGTCCCGCGCAGCGTCGAGCTCGTGCACGAGCCGCTGCGCGGCGACGACGGCAAGGTGCGGCGCAGCGCCCTGCGCGCGCAGCGGCTGGTCGCCGGCCACGGCTCCGGGAGCGCGCCCGCCGGCTGAGGGCGGTGGCGTGTCCGGCGCCCCGGACGACGGAGGCGGTCGCTACTGTCCGGGCAGCGGAGGGGGAGGCGTGGAGCTGGCAGCGGAGCGCGAGGCGCTCGTCCGCACGGCCCGGCGGATGCTGGCGGCCGGGCTGGTGATCGGGACGTCCGGCAACCTCAGCACCCGGCACGACGACCGGCTGCTCGTCACGCCGTCCGGGGCGGACTACGACGAGATGACGCCCGGCGACGTCGTGGTCGTCCG
>JASKZT010000144.1 GCA_030145965.1 Ornithinimicrobium sp. | reverse complement strand
CCGGCTACGACCTCACCGGCCTCTTCGTCGGCTCGGAGGGCACCCTCGGGGTCGTCACCGAGGCGGTCCTGCGGCTCGTGCCGCTCGGGGACCCGCCGCTGACGGCGCTGGCGGTCTTCCCGAGCCTCGCCGCGACGATGGCGGGCGTGGCCGCGCTGCGCGAGGTGCGCCACACCCCCAGCCTGGTGGAGCTGCTCGACGGGCCGAGCGTGGACGCGGTGCAGGCCTACGGCGACTACGGCTTCCCGGGCGGCAGCGGCGGTGTCCTGCTCGTGCAGAGCGACCGGGCCGGGCACGCCGCGCAGGACGTCCAGGACTACGCCGCCGCCCTCACCGCGGCCGGCGCGAGCGAGGTGGCGGTCGCCGAGGACCAGGTCGAGGCCGACCTGCTGCTCGAGGGCCGGCGGGTGCTCAACCCCGCGCTGGCGGCCATGGGGCCGCGCTTCATCGAGGACGTCTGCGTGCCCGTCGGCCGCCTCGGCGAGCTGGTCGAGCAGGTGCACCGGATCGCCGGCCGGCACGGGCTGCACGCGACCTGCGGCGGGCACGCCGGCGACGGCAACCTGCACCCGTGCTTCTTCTACGACGCCGACGACGCGGCGAGCCTCGCCGCCGCCGAGCGCGCCTTCGACGACCTCGTCCGGGCGGCGTGGGACCTCGGCGGCACGCTCACCGGCGAGCACGGGGTCGGCGCGCAGAAGGCGCCCTGGCTGCGCGAGGAGCTGGGTGAGGCCGAGCTGGCGCGCCAGCTCGGCCTCAAGGCGCTCTTCGACCCGCTCGGGATCATGAACCCCGGTCGCGTCTACGGCTGAGCGGTCCCTCCCCTACCGGTCCCGGTCCCGTTCCCGGTCCTCGTCGTCGGTGCCGCGCCCCTCCTCGTGCCGGCCTCGGGGACGGCGCCGGGCGTCGTAGGGCGTGGTGGAGGCGTCCCGCCCGAAGCCGTCGTCGTCGCGGTCGCCGCGCTCGTGCCGCCCCCGGACGGGGGTGTCACGGACCTCGGGGCCGGTGCCCTCGCGCAGCTCCTCGGCGTCCGCCCCCAGCGCGACGCGGTTGCGGCCGGAGGCGTCCACGAGCTGGTTCTCGCCCGCGATCTCCTCCAGCGGGATGCTCTTGTCCGCGTCCTCCTTGCCCAGCTCGAGCAGCCGGCCGCTGGCCCGGTCGGCGAGGTACTCCTTCATCTCGCGCTTGATGACGGGCAGGAGCAGGTAGACGCCGAGCAGGTTGACGAAGGCGCAGACGAAGAGGAAGTTGTCGGCGAAGGCCAGCACCTGCCCGAAGGTGAGGATGCAGCCGAGCACGGTGAAGGTGAGGAAGACCACGCGGTAGACGAGCGTCGAGGTCCGCGTGTCGCCGAAGAGGTAGTTCCAGGCCCGCTGGCCGTAGTAGGACCACGTGATGAGGGTGGAGATGGCGAAGAGCGCCACCGCCACGGCGAGCACGACCGGGAAGAACTCGATGTTCTCGCCGAAGGCGTCCGAGGTGACGGTGACGCCGCCGACGCTGTGGTTCTCGGGGTCCGCGGCGTAGGCCGCCCGCTCCTGCTGGTAGAAGCTCGTGTTGGCGATGGTGATCGTCAGGGCGGTCATGGTGCAGACCACGACCGTGTCGATGAACGGCTCGAAGAGGGCGACGAACCCCTCGGACACCGGCCGGCGGGTCTTCACGGTCGAGTGCGCGATCGGCGCCGAGCCCAGGCCCGCCTCGTTGGAGAACGCGGCCCGCGTCATACCGACGATGATGACGCCGACGAAACCGCCGGCCACGCCCTGGGGGCTGAACGCGCCGGTGACGATGCCCGCGAGGGCGGCCGGGACCTCGCCGAGGTTGGTGCCGATGACGACGATGCAGGCCAGCAGGTAGACGCCGCCCATGAGCGGGACCAGCGTGGAGGTGACCCGCCCGATCGACCTCATCCCGCCGATGATGACCAGGCCGACGAGGGTCGCGATGATGAGGCCGGTGAGCAGCCCGCCGGTCGTGGACGACAGGAAGCCGGTCGCGTCGGGGTCGAGCACGGTCACGGCCTGGGCGTAGGTCTGGTTGGCCTGGAACATGTTGCCGCCGCCGACGCCGAAGAAGAGGATCGCCACGGCGAAGAGCCCGGTCAGGCCGACGGACAGGAAGCGCGGGAACCGGCTGAAGGCGACGGGCAGGTAGGTGAACGGACCGCCGGCCACGCTGCCGTCGGGCCGGATGTGGCGGTACTTCACCCCGAGCGTGCACTCGGCGAACTTGGTCGCCATCCCGAAGAGGCCCGCCAGGATCATCCAGAAGGTGGCGCCCGGGCCGCCCATGGTGACCGCGGCTCCGACGCCGGCGATGTTGCCCAGGCCGACCGTGCCCGACAGGGCCGAGGTCAGGGCCTGGTAGTGCGGGATCTCCCCCGGGTCGTCCTTGGACGAGAACTTCCCGCGGACGACGTCGATCGCCGTCGGGATGCCGCGGATCTGGATGAAGAACAGGTAGAACGTGATGAAGACCGCCGCGACCATGAGCCACAGCACCACGAAGGGGAACCCGAGGAAGGGGACCTCGAAGAAGATGATCCGCCCGGACCACTCCGTGACGGTGGCGAAGTTGCGGTCGACCACCCCCTCCAGATCTTGGATCCACTGCGGGTCGCGGCTGGAGAGCGCGTCCTCGACGTCGCCCGTCGGCAGGAGGAGTGTCGGCACCATGGGGAACACCGTCGAGCACCACGGCCGTGACGTCAATCACATCGACGGCTCGTGACCAAACTGTGACCTGCGTAGACGCCGGGTCGGGGCGGCGGGACGGGTCTGGGACAATGCGCGTATGACGTCTTCGCGCCCTTGTGACCCCTCGCGCCCGGCCACGCTGCCCGAGCGCCCGTCCGTCGACGGCCTCGAGGACAAGTGGGTCGCCGTGTGGCGCGAGAGCGACGCCAACGCCTTCGACCGCGAGGCCGCGCTGGCCGCCGACCGCAGCCAGATCTTCGCCGTCGACACCCCGCCGCCCACCGCCTCGGGCAGCCTGCACGTCGGGCACGTCTTCGGCTACACCCAGGCCGACTGCCTGGCCCGCTACCACCGGATGACCGGCAAGCACGTCTTCTACCCGATCGGCTGGGACGACAACGG
>JASKZT010000143.1 GCA_030145965.1 Ornithinimicrobium sp. | reverse complement strand
AGGACGCCGGTGTGCGCGTCGCCGGCGCCGTTGGTGTCGACGGGCACCTGCGGGTAGCCGGGGACGTGGACCGTCTCCCCGTCCTCCCGCACGAAGCACCCCTCGGGCCCGTCGCGGACGACGACGACCCCGCCGGCGGGCAGGCGGTCCGCGACCTCCGCGCAGGCGGCTGCGGGGTCCTTCACGCCCGTAAGCTCCTGCGCCTCGAGCGCGTTGGAGGTCCACACGTCGGTGACCGCCAGCATCCGCCTGCCCAGGTCCGCGGGCAGGTCGGCGAGCGCCGCGCCCGGGTCGAGCACGACGACGACGCCCTCGGCGAGCGCCTCCAGCCACCTCAGCAGCGGGTCGCGGGTGGGCGGGTAGAGGCTGTAGCCCGTCACGCAGACGAGGTCGCCCGCCCGGGGCGCGCTCGTGGCCAGGGTGGCCGGTGACACCTCGCGCTCGGCGCCGTAGGTCGTGAGGAAGGTGCGCTCGGCGGTGGGCTCGACCATGACGACGCAGATGCCCGTGTCCTGCCCCGGCACGGGCGGGGCGGACGCCTCGACCCCCTCGGCCGCGAGCGTGGCGCGGACGAGGTCGCCGTTCGGGCCGGTGCCGACCGCCCCCGCGTGGACGGCCGCGGCCCCGGCGCGGGCGGCCGCGACGAGGATGCTGACGGCGCCGCCGGCGTACCGGGCATGGCTGACCGCGTTGACGTTGCCCCCGCGCCGCGGGAGGTCCGGGACCTCCAGCACGACGTCGACGAGCGCCTGACCGGTGTGGATCACCCGCGAGCTCACGGAGCCACCCTGCCACGTACGCTCGGGCTCGGGCGGCCGCGCCCCCGCCCGCCCCCGCCGGAAAGGAGCGCCATGACCTCCCCCACCGCCGCCGCCACCGTGCTGTCCGGCCTCGACGCCGCCCGCCCCTGGCTGGAGGACCTCTACCGCCATCTCCACGCCCACCCCGAGCTGTCGATGGCCGAGCACGAGACCGCTGCGCGCGTCGTGCAGGAGGTGCGGGCCATGCCCGGCGGGGCCGAGCTCGAGGTCGTCACCGGCATCGGCGTCACCGGCGTCGGCGTCGTCGTCCCCAACGGCGAGGGCCCGACGGTGCTCCTGCGCGCCGACATGGACGGCCTGCCGGTCGTCGAGGACACGGGGCTCGACTACGCCTCGACGGTCTGGACCCAGAACCGCCAGGGCGAGAGCGTCCCGGTCATGCACGCCTGCGGGCACGACACCCACGTGGCCACCCTGCTCGCCGCGCTGCGGCTCATGCTCGAGCGCCGCGAGGCGTGGTCGGGCACCGTCGTGGCGGTCTTCCAGCCGGCGGAGGAGCAGTACAACGGGGCCGAGGCCATGGTGGAGGACGGGCTCGTCGAACGGCTGCCCCGCCCCGACGTGGCCCTGGGCCAGCACGTCCTGCCCGGGCCGGCGGGGTCGGTCCAGGTCGCGGCGGGGCCGGTCATGGCCAGCTGCGACGACTTCCGCATCACCCTGCACGGCCGGGGCGGCCACGGGTCGGCGCCGCACCAGGCCATCGACCCGGTCGTCATGGCGGCCTCGCTCGTCATGCGGCTGCAGACGATCGTCTCCCGGCAGGTGCCGCCCACCTCGACCGCGGTCGTCACCGTCGGGCGGATCTGGGCGGGCACCAAGACCAACATCATCCCGGCGACGGCCGTGCTCGAGGGCACCGTGCGCACCTACGACTCCGAGGTCGCGGCGACCTGCCTGGCCGCGATCGGGCGCACGGCGCGGGCGGAGGCGGCGGCCTGGGGCGCCCCCGAGCCGGAGATGGAGACCTTCGACCACCTCCCGGTGACGGACAACGACCCCGGGGTCACCGACCGGGTGCGCGCCGCCCTCGTCGCGGAGCTGGGCGAGCCGATGGTGCGCCCCTTCGTGCCGGAGAGCGGCTCGGAGGACTTCTCCGTGCTGCCCGACGCCTGGGGCGTGCCCTACACCTACTGGGGCTTCGGCGCGTTCGACGCGCAGGAGTGGGCGAGGGCGGAGGCCGACGGCACGACCGACGACCTGCCGGCCAACCACTCCGCCCACTTCGCGCCGGTGCTCCAGCCGGTGCTCGACACCGGTGTGCGGGCGATGGTCGCCGCGGCGATGGAGTGGCTCGGCCGCTGATCGGTGGGGCTGGGCGCCACCTGAGGACCAGCCTGGCGAGGAAGAGCCGACGGTCGAACCGCCGTTTCCGTGAACCTTTCTGGTCCGTGCGCCGACTATCTCGACGAGGGAGCCCATCGAGGGCCCCGACCGCGCGAGCAAGGGAGCACGCCATGAGACTCGGACATCTCCTCGTCGCCGCGGCAGCCGTCGTCGGTCTCGTCGCCGGACCGGCCGTGGCGGGACCGCCGGGTGACGCAGCGCAGCGGACCGCCGCGGCGATGGCGGCCCCCACCCTCCAGGACGGGGACCTGAGCTTCCGGGTCGAGCGTCTCGCGGGCAGCGACCGCTACGCGACGGCCGCGGCGGTCAGCCGGCGCTTCGTCCCGGCCGGTACGGCGGTCGCCTACGTCACGAGCGGCTCGGTCTTCACCGACCCCCTCGCGGCCGGTCCGGCGGCGTCCCGCACCGGAGGGCCGGTGCTCTACGTGTCCCGTGACCGGGTGCCCGCGGCCACCGCGGCCGAGCTCACGCGGCTCCGACCGGGTCGCATCGTGGTGGTCGGCGGCCGGGCGTCGGTCGGTGACGCCGTGCTGGGCGCCCTGGACGCCTACACGGCAGGCTCGGTCACCCGGGTCAGCGGCCCGGACCGCTACACCACGGCGGTGGCGGTGAGCAGCACGGCGTTCCCCGACGGTGCCCGCACCGTCTACGTGGCGAGCGGCGAGGTCTTCACCGACGCCCTCTCGGGCGGTGCAGCCGCCGTCGTGCAGGACGCCCCGATGCTGCTCACCCCCTCGTCGACCCTGCCGCCGGAGGTCGTGGCGGAGGTGCGACGTCTGAACCCCGCGCGCATCGTGCTCGTCGGCGGTCCCGCCACGGTGTCGGAGGGCGTGGCGGCGCAGCTCAGGTCCCTCGCGACGACCGAGCGCGTCCACGGAGCGGACCGGTACGCCACGTCCCTCGCGGTGTCCAGGCGGGTCTTCGGCACCTCCCGACCCGGGGTCCAGCTGGCCAGCGGAGCGCTCTTCACCGACGCGAACGCGGGCGTCCCCGCCGCCGAGTACACCCGCGGGCCGATCCTGCTGGTGCGGCCCACGGGCCTGCCCTCCGGGTACGGCGCAGAGCTCGACCGACTGACCCCGGGAACCGCCTACGTGCTCGGGGGGACGGCGACCCTGTCCGTCGAGGTCCCCAAGGCGGCACAGCGCGAGCGCGGCGTGTGCTGGGCCGGGCCGGACTACACGTCTGGGACGAAGCAGGTCCTCTCCAGCGTCAGCGGCACGACCAGCCGCAAGATCGCCTTCACCCTGGACATGGGCGGGCGTCTGGACGGCGCGACCGGCATCGTGGACTTCCTCATCGCCAACCAGGTCTGCACGACGTTCTTCCCCACGAGCATCATGGCCGACACGACAGAGGGTCGCCGGGTCATGGCCAGGATCAGGGCCAACCCTCACCTCTTCGAGGTCGCCAACCACACCGTGCACCACTGCGACCTCGTCATCGGCGGCGGTGGGTCGCCGAGCGCGGCGCCGTGCGACCGGGCGATGACGGCCTCGTTCGTCCGCTCCGAGCTCACGGACGCCGAGGTCAAGCTCAAGGCGCTGACCGGCCTGTCGACCAAGCCCTACTGGCGTCCGCCGTACGGATCGCACAACACCTTCGTGCGCGACAACGCGGCGGCCGTCGGCTTCCCCATCACCGTGATGTGGAACCGCGACACGATCGACTGGCGCACGGACACGACCGAGGCGCAGATCATCTCCAGGACGACCAGTCCGCTGCCGCCCTCAGGATCCATCGTCCTGGCGCACCTCGGCGGATACAGGACAGGAGCCGCGCTGGACGACATCGTCCGCATCCTGCGCGCCAACGGCTACACGATGACGACGGTGTCCGACATGCGCGACGGCTGACGTGTCGGTGCCGCGGGCGCACCGCATACCCTGAACCGGTCCCCGACCACCCCCGAGCAGGAGCGCACGCATCCCGATGGCCCGCCGCAAGCCGCCGCAGAGCGAGGACCTCTTCGACGTCGAGGAGAAGATCGTCGAGATCGACGTCCAGGAGGAGATGGAGGGCGCCTTCCTCGAGTACGCCTACTCGGTCATCTACTCCCGCGCCCTCCCGGACGCCCGCGACGGGCTGAAGCCGGTGCAGCGGCGGATCCTCTACTCGATGCACGAGCTGGGCCTGCGCCCGGACAAGGGGCACGTGAAGTGCTCGCGCGTCGTCGGCGAGGTCATGGGCAAGTACCACCCCCACGGCGACACCGCGATCTACGACGCGATGGTGCGCATGGCCCAGCCGTTCACGATGCGCCTGCCGCTGGTCGACGGGCACGGCAACTTCGGCTCCCTCGACGACGGCCCCGCCGCCAGCCGCTACACCGAGGCGCGCATGGCTCCGGCGGCGCTGCTCATGGCCGGGAGCCTCGACGAGGACACGGTCGACTTCGTCGCCAACTACGACGACCAGCTGACCCAGCCCGAGGTGCTGCCCGCGGCCTTCCCCAACCTGCTGGTCAACGGGGCCAGCGGCATCGCCGTCGGCATGGCCACCAACATGGCGCCGCACAACCTCGTCGAGGTCATCGGGGCGGCGCGCCACCTCATCGCCCACCCCGACGCCGACCTCGAGGCGCTCATGCGCTTCGTCCCCGGCCCGGACCTGCCGCTGGGCGGGCGGATCGTCGGCCTGGACGGCATCCGGGACGCCTACGAGACCGGCCGCGGCTCCTTCCGCACCCGCGCCACCGCCCGGATCGAGAGCGTCACGCCCCGCAAGAAGGGCATCGTCGTCACCGACCTGCCCTACCTCGTCGGCCCCGAGAAGGTCATCGAGAAGGTCAAGCAGCTCGTGCAGTCCAAGAAGCTGCAGGGCATCTCCGACATCATCGACCTCACCGACCGCACCAAGGGCCTGAACCTGGTCATCGAGGTCAAGACCGGCTTCGACCCCGAGGCGGTGCTGGAGCAGCTCTACCGCCTCACGCCGATGGAGGAGTCCTTCGGCATCAACAACGTCGCGCTCGTCGACGGCCAGCCGCGCACGCTCGGCCTGCGCGAGCT
>JASKZT010000140.1 GCA_030145965.1 Ornithinimicrobium sp. | reverse complement strand
CGCTTCGCCCACGAGGTGCACCCGGGCGAGATCGCCTACGACTACTGGTCGACGGTCCGCACGCTGGAGGCGGTGGGACACCGGGAGGCCTTCGGCCTCAACTGGGACCCCAGCCACATGATGTGGCAGGGGATCGACCCCGTCGGTTTCATCACCGACTTCGCCGACCGGATCTACCACGTCGACTGCAAGGACACCCGCATGAGGATGGGCAACGGCCGCAACGGCATCCTGTCCTCCCACCTGCCCTGGGGAGACCCCCGTCGCGGGTGGGACTTCGTCTCCACCGGGCGCGGCGACGTGCCGTGGGAGGACTGCTTCCGGGCGCTGGCCGCCGCCGGCTACGACGGGCCGGTCTCGGTGGAGTGGGAGGACGCCGGGATGGACCGCCTGCACGGTGCGCCCGAGGCGCTGCAGTTCCTGCGCCGCCTGGACTACCCGGCCGCCACGGCCTCCTTCGACTCGGCCTTCGCCCAGGACTGAGGCATGGGCGGCGCGTGCGCTGCCAGGCGGTCTTGGTGCAGTTCTTGCTCTTCCCGTGCCGAGGTTGTCGACGAGCTGCTTGGTGCGGCCGTCGTGCTCGTCGTTGCGCAGCAGCCGCTCGGCGGCTCTCGGGGGTCGGGGTGAGGTCCCCTACGACCTCGGCAGGACCGTGAGCACCCGTGCGACGTGGTCGCGGAACTCCTGCATGAAGGAGGTGAGGATCGTGCGCAGCTCCTCGTCCTTGACCTCGCCGTCCTCCCCGTAGGCCTCGGGGTCGAACTGGATGTAGGCCTCCGGGGCGGTCATCTGCCGGGCGTTGCAGTAGCTGAGGATGCCCCGCAGGTTCTGCTGGCCGACCGCCGTGCCGATGCCACCGGGAGAGGTCCCGATGACGCCCGCGGGGACGTGGTCGAAGGAGTTCTGCCCGTAGGGGCGCGAGGCCCAGTCGATCGCGTTCGCGAGGGCGCCCGGGATCGAGCGGTTGTACTCCGGGGTGACGAAGAGCACGGCCTGGGAGTCGGCGATCGCCTGCTTCAGCGCCGTCGCCGCCGGCGGGTAGTCCCCGTCGAGGTCACGGTTGTAGAGCGGCAGGTCGCCGATCGGGATCTCGCTGAGCTCCAGGTCGTCCGGCGCGACGTGGGCGAGCGCCCTGGCCAGGGTGCGGTTGATCGACTCCGACGACAGGCTTCCCACGATGTAGCCGACCTTGTACGCCATGCTGCTCTCCTCCTTGGTCAGGTGCGGCCCGGGTCCGGGACGCCTGCTCATCCTCAGCTCCGAGAGCCACGACAACCGAGACGCCGGTGACACCAACGCCGACGACGGGCCGAGGACAACACCATGGACGGCTTCCCCGACAACTTCAACTCCGGCCGGATGGAGCTGACCGACAACACGGCGGTCGACAACAGGCGCTACGACTGCGTTCGAGCCCGTACTTCGAGCCCGAGGACCATGCGGTCGTGCGCTCGCCGAGGGCCAACGATCTGGTCAGCCTGGTCAGGACGCAGGCTCACGAGCGGGACGCCGACGGCGCCCCTCCTGCGGTCCGGGAGAGGCGCCGTCGTCCGTCCGGCGGGGCGGCTCAGGGAGCGGCGGCGCGCAGCCTGTCCAGCAGCGGCCCGGCCGCCTCCCGCAGGAAGGCGTCCTGGGTGTCCCCGCCCACCCGTACCAGCGCGACGTCGGTGAAGCCGGCCTCCCAGTAGGGGCGCACGGCCTCGACGACCGCGTCCAGGTCGGGTCCGCAGGGGATGGACGACGCGACGTCCTCGGGCCGGACGAACTGCGTGGCCGCGGCGAAGCCCGCGGTCGTGGGCAGGTCGGCGTTGACCGACCAGCCGCCGGCGAACCAGCGGAACTGCTCGTGCGCGCGCTCGACCGCCGCCTGCTCGTCGGGGTCCCAGCAGATCGGGATCTGCCCGACCGCCCTGGCGCGGCCGCCGCCCACCTGCGGGGCGCCGTCGGTGGCGTTCCAGCCCTGGATGAGGTCCGCGGAGGGCTCGGTGGCGATGAGGTGGTCCGCGAGCGGGGCGAAGCGGGCGACCGCCTCCTCACCGCCCACGGCCACCGCGATGTCGACGCCGTCCTCCGGCAGGTCCCAGATCCGCGCGGACGGCACGTCGAAGTACTCGCCCTGGTGCTCGACCAGGTCGCCGGTGTGCAGCTGACGGATGACCTCGACCGCCTCGGCCAGCATGTCCTGGCGGGTGGCGACGGTGGGCCAGCCCTGGCCGACGACGTGCTCGTTGAGGTTCTCCCCGCTACCCAGGCCGAGGGTGAACCGCCCGTCGGCGAGCAGCTGCAGGGTCGCGGCCTTCTGCGCCACGACCGCCGGGTGGTAGCGCATCGTCGGACAGGTCACGTAGGTCATGAGGCCGACCCGCTCCGTGGCGTGCGCGACGGCACCGAGCACGCTCCAGGCGTAGGGGGAGTGGCCCTGGGCGGAGAGCCAGGGGAAGAAGTGGTCGCTGCTGACCTCGAAGTCGAAGCCCTGCTCCTCGGCCGCGACCGCGAAGCGGACGAGGTCCTTGGGGCCGGCCTGCTCGGTCATGAGGGTGTAGCCGAAACGGGTGTCAGTCATGCGTCCCATCGTTCACGCCGGGGTGGGGTCCGGCGATCCGAACGCGCGGCAGGCGCCGGGTCCTGCGTTGACACAGGCGTGAGGGCGGTGCGACGGTCGGCCGCGTGAGCCTTCACGTCGACCCCTCCGCGTCACAGCCGCCCTTCGCCCAGCTGCGGACCCAGATCCTGGGGCAGGTCGCCGACGGGGCCCTCGCCCCAGGCGACCAGCTGCCCACCGTCCGACGGCTCGCGGCCGACCTGGGGCTCGCGGCCAACACCGTCGCCCGCGCCTACCGCGAGCTGGAGGCCGACGGGGTGCTGGAGGGCCGGGGACGCTCGGGCACCTACGTCCGCTCGACGGTGACGCAGGGCCGGGCCGCCCCCGCGTCGGCCTCCGCCCGGGCCGCCGCCGAGCGCTACGCCGACGCCGTGCGCTCGCTCGGGGTGCCGACGGACGAGGCCCTGGCGCTCGTGCGGCGCGCGCTCGACGCCTGAGGGCCGGCTCGCGGCCCGCGCACCGGCTGTGGCAGGTTGGGCACATCCGCCCGAGCCTGCCGAGAGGACGCCTCCATGGAGACCACCGAGGACCGACCCCGCCCCCACGCCTTCGACATCGAGGCCGCGACGAGGGGCAACGACACCTACCGGACCGTCGCGTGGACCGGCAGGTACCTGCAGGTCACGCTCATGTCGATCCCCCCGGGACAGTCGATCGGGCTGGAGGTGCACCCCGAGACCGACCAGTTCCTCCGGCTCGACGCCGGTCGCGGCCGCTGCGTGATGGGACCGGCGGAGGACCAGCTGACCTTCGAGCAGGACGTCGAGGACGGGTGGGCGATCCAGGTCCCGGCCGGGACCTGGCACGACGTCCTCAACACCGGCGAGGAGCCGATGCGCCTCTACGCCGTCTACGCGCCGGTGCACCACGCCCCCGGCATCGTGCAGGCGACGGCCGAGGACGCGGAGCGCGACGAGGAGTCCGGCCGCGACGAGCCCCCGTCCTGGAGCGTCCAACCCTCCTGAGCACC
>JASKZT010000198.1 GCA_030145965.1 Ornithinimicrobium sp. | reverse complement strand
GGCGACCCGCCGGTGGCCGTCGACGTCGTCGTCGCCACCCACTCGACCTCCCGTCCGGCCCACCGGGCCGCGCTCTCCGCGCTCCAGGGGGTAGGGGAGGACGGGCTCCTCCCGGGCGGCCACCGGGTGCGCGTCACCGTCGCCTGCCACGAGCTGGAGCCCGCGCCGGTCCGGGCCCGCGTCGAGCGCGCCCTCGCGGAGGAGGGGGCGAGCCACCTGGCCGGCCACGTCCGCTACCTCGAGGTCCGCGACGGCCTCGGCAGCCCCTCCGGCCCGTTCAACGCCGGCATCGCCGCCGCCGACGGGCGCTACGTCGCGATCGTCGGCTCCGACGACTGGTTCGCCCCCGGTGCGCTCGACGCCTGGGTCGACCGCGCCGACGCCCTCGGCTCCGGCTGGCTGGTGCCGCGCCTGGAGACCCAGGGGGGCCAGCACATCGCGACGCCCCGGGTGCGCCCCGGCCGGACCACCGACCTCGACCTCGTCCGGGACCGGCTCGCCTACCGCACCGCCCCGCTGGGCCTGCTGCGCCGGACGGTCCTCGCCGAGCAGGGGCTGCTCCCCGGCGACGGCAGCGGCCCGCTCACGCCGGGCATGCGCACCGGCGGCGACGTGGAGCTCGGGCTGCGGCTGGCGGCCGGGCCGGCCCGTGTCGACTACGGGCTCGACCTGCCCCCCTACGTCATCGGCACGACCGGCGCGGACCGCATCACCGAGGCGGTCCGGCCCCTGACGAGCGAGCTGCTCCCGTTCGCGGCGCTCGTGCGCCGGCCCTGGCTGCACGAGCTGGACGAGGACGCGCGGCGGGCGCTGGCGGTCAAGATCCTGCGCATCCACGTGCTGGCCGCCGTCCGGCGCCGGGACGAGCCCGGCCTGTGGCACCCCGGCGAGGCCGAGGTGCTGCAACCCCTGGTCCGGTCCTACCTCGACCTGGCCCCCGGGGTGGGGCGGGCCCTGCACCGGGCCGACGACACCCTGGTCCGCGACGTCCTGGCGGCCCGCGACGAGCGGGACCTCGCCGCCGCCTCCGCGCGGCGCGCGGCTGCCGGGCGCCTCGACATCCTCCTCACCCCTCGCCCGCTGGCCAACCTCGACCCCGAGTCGACCGTCCGCGCGCACGTCGACACCGCGCTGTCCGCGGCCTGGCAGCGGGCCCGCACGGCCCGGGCCGGGCGCACCGCCGCGGCGGTGCCGGTCGGCCAGGACGGTGCGACCGGTCCCGCCGACCCGTCGGCGGCCTCCGGCGGTCCGCTGCGCGGCACCCGGGTCCTCGTCCTCGCCCTCAGCCCGGTCCGCGGCGACGCGCGGGTGCTCAAGCAGGTCCGTCACCTGCTCGAGGCCGGTGCCGACGTCGTGACCTGCGGGTACGGCCCGGCACCGGACGGCGTGACCGCGCACGTCCGGGTGCCGGACGACGTCGTCAACGAGCTCGACGGCCGCCTCATCACGCTGCGCGCCTACCGTGCCGCCTACTGGGCCCAGGCCGCGACGCGCTGGGTGCGCCGGCACGTGGCCCCCGGCACCGCCGACGTCGTGGTCGCCAACGACACGGACACCGTCCCGCTGGCCCTCGCGCTGCGGCCGCGGCACGGTGTCCACGCCGACCTGCACGAGTACTGGCCGCGCTGGCGCGAGGAGCACCCGCAGTGGCTGGCCCGCATCGGCCCCTACCAGGAGTGGATCTGCCGCCGGCACCTGCCGCGCTGCCGGGCCGTGACCACCGTCAGCCGCCGCATCGCCGAGGAGTACACCTCGGTCGTGGGGGTGCCGGTCGGCGTCGTCACCAACGCCAGCCCCTACCAGGAGCTGGAGCCGCAGCCCGTGGGTGCGCCGCTGCGCCTCGTGCACACCGGTGCCTGCCTGCGCAGCCGCGGCATCCACGTCATGGTCGAGGGCGTCCTCCTCGCGCTCCAGGGTGGTGCCGACGTCACCTTCGACCTGTACCTCACCCCCAACGACCCCGGCTACCTGGCCGAGCTGCGCGAGGCCGCGCAGGCCTCCGACGGCCGGGTGCGGGTGCACGACCCGGTGCCCTACACCGAGCTCTTCACCACCCTGAACCACCACGACGTCGGCGTCTTCGTCCTGCCGCCGGTCAACTTCAACTACGCCAACGCGCTGCCCAACAAGCTCTTCGACTACGTCCAGGCGCGGCTGGCCGTCGTCGTCGGCCCGAGCCCCGACATGGCCACGCTCGTGCACCGTCACCGCCTCGGCGACGTCACGCGCTCCTTCGACGCCCGCGCCCTGGCCACCTGCCTGAGCCGGCTGCGGGCGGAGGACGTCGCGGAGCACAAGGCCGCCTCCCACGCCGCCGCGCACGAGCTGTGCGACGCCGAGCAGTCGCGGCGCTGGGTCGAGTCGGTCGTGGCGATCGCCCGGGGGAGGGGGACCCGATGAGGCCCGACCCCCGACCCCGCCTGCTCGTCATGTCGTTCAGCCCGCTGCGCTCGGACGCGCGCGTGCTGCGGCAGGTGCGGCTCTTCGCGCAGCGCTACGCCGTGACCACGCTCGGCTACGGCGAGGCGCCCGAGGGCGTCGTCGAGCACCTCCGGCTGCCGGACGACGTCGTGAGCTGGCACAAGGACCGCCGGCTGCTGCTCGCGCGGCGGTTCGAGAGGGCCTACCGCACCGCCCCGGTCGTCGTCGCCGCGCAACACCTGCTCCAGGGGCGGCGCCGCACCTTCGACGTCGTCCTCGCCGACGACATCGACACGGTGCCGCTGGCGCTCGACCTGCGGCCCGCCGCCGGCGTGCACGCCGACCTGCACGAGTACCACCCCCGCCAGAACGAGGAGAACCGCCGCTGGCGCCTCTTCGTCGCGCCCTACTACCGCTGGCTCGTGGCGACCTACGGCACGCGCGCGGACTCCGCGACGACCGTGGGGGAGGGCATCGCGCGGGAGTACCGCACCCGCTTCGGCCTCCGCGCCGGCGTCGTCGTCAACGC
>JASKZT010000113.1 GCA_030145965.1 Ornithinimicrobium sp. | reverse complement strand
AGGTGCAGCCCGTCGGCCACCGACCGGGCGGGCGCCTGGAGGAGATGCGCGACGCCCAGCGCGTCGTTCCCTCCGATGCTCACGACGAGGTGGGTCGCGCTCTCGGGCAGCCCGCGCAGCTGGCGCACCACTCCGGCGATGACGTCGCCGTCCACCGCCAGCAGCGTCGCGGACCACGCCGGCGGCAGGAGCGCTCTGACCTGGGCCAGCACATCGGGCTGGCCCGGGACGTACGCCCCGTTGTCGAAGACCGAGTCCCCGAGCAGCACCACGTGCCCGGCAGCTGGCTCCGCGGACGGACGTGTCGGCTCCATGGGTCCTCGCTCGCTCTCTCGGTGGTCCTGCAGGTGACGGCCGCCGCCGTCCGGCCTGCCCCCACGATGGCTTGCCAAGGCGCCGCCATGACCGGAGTATTCACCCGTCGGTCGGCTGCACGCCAGCCTCTCTTCCACCTAGGCTCACGATCGTGGGAGAGCTGACGTGGGGTGATGTCTTCGGCGGGCTGGCGCTGCTGGGAACGCTGATCGGCTGGATCCTGAACCGCCGGGCGGCGAAGGCGGCCGCCGCGGACGCCAAGAAGGCCGACGAGAGGGCAGACCGGGCAGCTGGTGCGGCTGAACGCTCGGCAGACGCGCAGGAGCGCCTCGCCCAGCTGTTCAGCGAGTTCCTCACCAGCTCTGAGCGGGAGGCCGCTGGTGTCCCTGAGACCGGCGCAGCCCAGGGGGTCAAGATCCATGAGTCCGCTCGGCAGCGATCCGTCCACTGGACCGTGGAGCGAGAGAAGGGCCAGCGCTACACGCTCGTGAACCTCGGCGGTACGGCGCGAAACGTACGCCTGCGCTCCGAGAACGCCCTCAGCCTGGAAGGGCCGCAGGAACCTGTCGACACGATGAGCGTCCATGACAGCATCTCGTTCGTCGCCTTCGGCAGCTGGCAGACGGGCACCCCAGCGCTGATCGTCACCTGGCAGGACGAGGATGGCACCCCTCGCGAGTGGCGCCGTGTGCTTCCCTGAGGTGGTCTCGCAGCACTGAAGTGCGTGTACGCTCCTGTGGCGACTCCTGAGGTTTCGCCGCGCCTTCGTAGCGGCTATTCGTGACTGTGACGTAACGGCGTCGCCAGAGCGGCAATGATGTCGGTGCCAGCCCTTAGGGCTGCGTCCGCCGGCGTTCTGCGGCGAGACCTTCTTCATGCAGTTCGCCTTGCAGCTTCAGAGATGCAGCGCTGTCACTCGGCTCGAAGAAGACGATGACAGCGTCTTGGTCTTCCAGCTGCATGGTGACGTGAACACCGTTGATCCACTCACACATCTCTCCCTGACTATCAGCGTGCGGCAGCTTCTCGTCAACATGGCGGGAGCGGACCTCAACCCAGGTTGCGAGGTCAACCGCGAACGAAGCTTCTGGGGAGGTCCGCATCATATGGACGTCTCCGAGAGGGGGCAGCGACGGCTCCGGGGACGGCGGCCCCACACGTGCGGTGGCAACGGGATAGTGGGCGCGCATGCCCGAATCCAACGGCTGATCGTCGTCGACCAAGACTACTATCACGGCTTTGCGGCGCCTAGCTACCTGGCGAAAAGCTTCAGGTGCATCTTCCACTATCAGCAGCACATCCGACCCACTGGGACTGCCATCCTTGACGTCTCCCCGCGGGCCCGGATCAACGACGACGTTGGATTCCGGATTGGCCAGATACTTGAGCACCCTCTGCGGAAGGGAGCTCTGATGGACCATGAGGGCCACCTCATGACCTTCGTATAGTGGGAACCCGACTCCAGGTAGGGGGCCAGTAGGACTACTACCCCAGTATTTCTTGTAGAAGAGTCGAAATTCGAGGGCATTGACCATGGTGTCACCCTAGAGTCTCCCACCTAGCGTGAGGCCGTGAATGTTGCCGCAGGTGGCGCCGATTGACCCGGTGACCCTGCCGTCCGGCAGCCGGCGTAGGAGAGGTCCCTCCGATGGGTGCCCAGCTGCGCTTCAGCCACCAGGACGACTGATCCTGCGGACCGGTGTTGTGGATAAGGTTGCTGCAGGAGCCCGCAGGCTGGGCGTCGCGTGGGAAGGACTGGCAATGGACCTTGAAGCACTGAGCGCCTCGACCACAGGCGTGAGGGCGGCAATCGTCCAGACCGTCGCGGATGCTGCGCCGGACATCCTGACGACAGCACGGGCGATCCACGCCGATCCTGAGCTCGCGTTCGAGGAGCACCGGGCTGCTGGACGACTCAGTGCTCTCCTGCAGCAGCACGGCTTCGCGGTCACCAGGGGCGTGGCTGACCTGCCCACGTCTTTCGTCGCCGAGCGCGGTTCAGGGGCGTTGACGGTCGCCATCGTGTGTGAGTACGACGCGCTGCCGGGGGTGGGTCATGCCTGTGGTCACAACCTCATCGCCGGTGCTGGTGCCGCAGCGGGGATCGGACTAGGACCACTGGTCGACGAGCTGGGGTTGTCCTTGCGGATCATCGGCACGCCGGCCGAGGAGCACGGCGGCGGTAAGGTCCCGATGCTCGAGCGCGGGGTCTTCGACGACGTCGACGCGGCGCTGATGATTCACACCGTCCAGGACGGGCTGAGGTACGACCCGAGGGGCACGACCAGCCAGGCCGTGGGGCGGTATCGCGCGACGTTCCACGGGAAGGCGTCGCATGCCGCCGCGGCGCCGCATCTTGCGGTCAATGCCGCGGACGCCGTCGTCGTGGCCCAGGTGGCGGTGGGGCTGCTGCGCCAGCAGCTCCCGAGCGACCACCGGGTTGCGATGTACGTCGCCGAGGCCGGGCACGTCACCAACATCATCCCGGACCGAGCCGTGGTCGAGTGGGAGTGCCGTGCCTTCACGATGGACGAGTTCGGGGTCCTCCACGAGAAGGTGAGGAAGTGCTTCGAGGCGGGGGCGATAGCCACCGGGTGCGCCGTGGAGTTCGAGGCCACCGAACCGCTCTACGAACCGCTGGTCCAGGACGACACCCTGGGACGACTCTGGTGCGAGGCGCTGTCCGGCCTCGGATACGACATGGGCAGGACGAGAGTGCTGAGCGGCGGGTCGACCGACATGGGCAACGTGTCCCGCCGTGTGCCCAGCCTGCACCCGTGGATGTCCTTGCCCGGCGTCCAGGCCGGTATCCACTCGCACGCCTACGCGGAGGCGGCCGACACCGACGGCGCCTACGAGGTCATGCTGCACGGCGGGTTGGCGATGGCGTGGACGGTGGC
>JASKZT010000081.1 GCA_030145965.1 Ornithinimicrobium sp. | reverse complement strand
ACCTGCGCGACGCCACGAGCGCGCTCAAGGTCGTGCCTCGCGAGCAGTGGGACGAGGCCGCCATCCTCTTCGGCTGACCGGGGGTGGACCGCCGTCGACCTAGGATCGGGGCATGACGCTCTCCGGGGAGGCCGCCGCCCTGCCGCCCGGGCCGCTGCCGACGGCCGCCGACGTGGAGGCCGCCGCCGGGCGCCTCGCGGGCCGGGTGCAGCGCACGGCGCTCACCCCGAGCCCGAGGCTCTCCGACGCGACCGGGGCCCAGGTGTGGCTCAAGCGCGAGGACCAGCAGGCCGTCCGGTCCTACAAGGGCCGCGGCGCCGCCAACCTCATCGCCCAGCTCGACCCGGAGCAGGTCTGGGCCGGCGTGGTCTGCGCGAGCGCCGGCAACCACGCCCAGGGCGTCGCGCACGCCTGCGCCTCCCTCGGGGTGAGCGCCCGGATCTACCTGCCGGCCACCACCCCGCGGCAGAAGCGCGAGCGGGTCGCGGCTC
Source organism: Ornithinimicrobium sp. (assembly GCA_030145965.1). Classification (GTDB taxonomy): domain Bacteria; phylum Actinomycetota; class Actinomycetes; order Actinomycetales; family Dermatophilaceae; genus Ornithinicoccus. The sequence goes on along the minus strand of JASKZT010000081.1, from coordinate 2,697 downwards.
TCGGCGGCGACTGGGTGCGGACCGTGGTCGGGGGCCAGACCTACGACGAGGCCGCCGCGGCCACCGCCGACGACGCGCGGCGCACCGGGGCCACCCCGGTCCCGGCGTTCGACCACCCGCACACGGTCGCGGGGCAGGGCACCGTCGCGCTCGAGGTCGTCGAGGACATGCGCGCCCAGGGCCGCGAGGTCGACGTGCTCGTCGTGCCCGTCGGCGGTGGCGGCCTCCTCGCCGGCTGCCTCGCCTGGCTGCGTGAGCGCCACCCCGGCGTACGGGTCGTCGGCGTCGAGCCGGCCGGCGCCGCGAGCATGATCGCGGCCACGTGGGAGGGCGGCCCGACCACGCTGGAGACCGTCGACGGCTTCGTCGACGGGGCGGCGGTGCGCCGCGTCGGCGACTGGACGTATGCCGTCGTCGCCCGGCACGCGCCGGAGCTGCTCGCCGTGCGCGAGGGGCGCGTCTGCACCGAGATGATCGACCTCTACCAGAGCGAGGGGGTCATCGCCGAGCCCGCCGGCGCCCTGGCACCCGCGGCCCTGGACGCCCTGGGCCTGGAGCCGGGCCAGACCGTGGTCGCGGTCGTCTCCGGCGGCAACAACGACGTGCTCCGCTACCCCGAGGTGATGGAGCGCTCGCTCGTCGACCGCGGCCTCAAGCACTACTTCCTCGTCGCCTTCCCGCAGGAGCCGGGGATGCTGCGCACCTTCCTCGACGAGGTGCTGGGCCCGGAGGACGACATCGCGCTGTTCGAGTACGTCAAGCGCAACAACCGCGAGACCGGCCCGGCGCTGGTCGGTATCGAGCTGGGCCGGCGCGAGGACCTCCCGGGGCTGCTCGCGCGGATGGACGCCTCGTCGATGGACGTGGAGCCGATCCCCCACGACAGCCCGCTCTTCCGCTTCGTGCTCTAGACCGTCGGGCCGACCCTGCGCGGCCACCAGAAGCGCTCGCCGAGCACCTGGACGATCGCGGGCACGAGCACGGTGCGCACGACGAGGGTGTCCAGGAGCACGCCGATGCAGATGACGACGCCGATCTGGGCCAGCACGACGAGCGGCAGCACGCCGAGCACCGCGAAGACGGCCGCGAGGAGGATGCCGGCGCTGGTGATGACACCACCGGTCGCGCCGAGCGCGCGCAGCACGCCCTCGCGCGTGCCGTGCACTCCCGCCTCCTCCAGGGTCCGGGTGATGAGGAAGATGTTGTAGTCGACGCCGAGGGCGACCAGGAAGACGAACGCCAGCAGCGGCATGCTCGCGTCGATCGCGCCGAAGCCGAAGATCCCGGTGAAGAGCCACCACGAGACGCCCAGCGCCGCGGCGAACGTGGCCACCACGCTGCTGACGAGGATGACGGGGGCCAGGACCGAGCGCAGCAGCGCCATGAGCGCGAGCAGCACGCCGGCGAGGATGAGCGGCATGATGACCCACCGGTCCCGGACGCTGCCCTGGTCGGCGTCGGTCGCGGAGGCGTCGCCACCGGTCAGGTAGGCCCGGGGTCCGTCGCCGCCGGCCAGCGCCGCCCGGACGTCCTCGACCGTCGCGGCGGCCGCGTCGCTGCCGGGCTCGCCCGTGAGGACGACCCGGACCTGGCCGATGCCGGCCTCCGGGTCGACGGGGGTGACCTGGTCGACGCCGTCGACCGCCGCGACGGTCTCGGCGAGGGCCCCGACCTGCGCGGCGTCGTCGGTCCGCGCGACGACCAGCACGGGGTCGGAGACGCCGGCCGGGAAGGACTCGCCGAGGCGCTGGGCCGCGGTGATGGCCTCGGGGGTGTCCAGGAACTGGTCCTCCTGCGCCAGCCCGCTCTGCAGCTGGGTGAGCCCGAAGGCCATGGCGCCGAGCACGGCGAGCGTGCCGACGACGTAGGCGACGGGTGCCGTGGCGACGGTGTCGCCGATGCGTCGCCACAGCGAGCGGCTGTCGGCCAGGACCGCCTGGCCCTCGCGCGGCACCTGGGGCCAGAAGATCCACCGGCCGAAGCTGACGAGGGCGGCGGGCAGGACGACGAGGACGGCGGTCATCGCGACCACGACCCCGACGGCGCTGGCCACCCCGAGACCGCGGGTGGCGGGGAAGACCGAGAGCAGGAGGCAGAGCACGCCGATGACGACGGTGCTCGCGCTGAAGATGATCGGCTCGGCGGCGCGGCGCAGCGCGACCCGCATCGCCGCGTAGCGGGACTCGTGCTGCCTCAGCTCGTCGCGGTAGCGGCTGATGAGCAGCAGGGCGTAGTTGGTGCCCGCGCCGAAGACGAGGACCGACAGGATGCCGATGGTCGACTCGTCCCAGGGGATGCCCACGGCCCGGAGCACGTGGGTCGCCGCCGTCGCCGCGGCCTGGTCGGCGGCCCCGACGATGCTGAGCGGCACGATCCACAGCACCGGGCTGCGGTAGGTGAGGATGAGCAGGAAGGCGACGACGCCGGCGGTGACGGTCAGCAGCGTGACGTTGGCGCCGTCGAAGACCGAGGCCAGGTCGGCCTCGATGCCTGCCGGCCCGGTGACCTGCGCGGTCACGCCGTCCGGGACACCGGCGTCCAGGGCCGCGCGCAGCTCGCCCACCGCGTCGCGGGCGTCGGAGGAGGTGGGGGCGTCCAGGGTGAGCACGCCGATCGCGGCCGTGCCGTCCTCGGCGGGGATGACGGGGAAGGCGCCCTCGGCGACCCCGGGGGGCGGGCCGCCCGCGCCCTCGCCCT
>JASKZT010000035.1 GCA_030145965.1 Ornithinimicrobium sp. | reverse complement strand
GCGGGGACCACCACCCGACGTGTCCGGTCAGAGGAGGTCGCGCTCCAGCAGCGTCTCGGCGATCTGGACCGCGATGAGGGCCGCGCCCTTGCGCAGGTTGTCGTTGGACACGAACATCACGAGCCCACGACCGTCAGGCACCGACTGGTCCGTCCGGACGCGCCCGACGTAGGACGCGTCACGGCCCGCCGCCCCCAGCGGGGTCGGGACCTCGGCGAGCTCCACGCCCGGAGCGCCGCCGAGCAGCTCGGTGGCGCGCTCGGGGCTGATCGGCCGGGCGAACTCGGCGTGGATCGCCAGGCTGTGGCCCGTGAAGACCGGCACCCGCACGCACGTGCCGGCGACGGCGAGCCCCGGGATGCCGAGGATCTTGCGCGACTCGTTCCGCAGCTTGACCTCCTCGGAGGTCTCGCCGTCCTCGACGAGGTCGCCGGCGAGCGCGATGACGTTGAAGGCGACGGGCGCGACGTAGACCGCCGGCTCAGGCAGCGGCACGGACGACCCGTCGTGCGTCAGCTCCTCGACGGGCGTGCCGGCGGCCAGGGCGCCCCGCACCTGGCCGGCCAGCTCCTCGACCCCCGCGAGCCCGGAGCCGGAGACCGCCTGGTAGGTCGCGACCCGCAGCCGCTCCAGGCCCGCCTCGGCGTGCAGCGGCCGGAGCACGGGCATGGCAGCCATCGTCGTGCAGTTGGGGTTGGCGACGATCCGCGAGCCGCCCTCACCGACCGCCAGGGCGAGGTCGTCGGGGTTGACCTCGCTGACCACGAGCGGCACCCGCTCGTCCATGCGCCAGGCCGAGGAGTTGTCCACGACGACGGCGCCGGCCGCGGCGAAGCGCTCCGCGTGCTCGCGCGAGGCCCCGCCGCCGGCGGAGAAGAGCGCGACGTCGATGCCCGACAGGTCGGCCGTGGCGACGTCCTCGACGACGACCGTGCGGGGCGCGTCATACCCCTCGGCGCCGGCGGGGGAGCCGTCCCAGGGCAGCTCGGTGCCGGCCGACCGCGCCGAGGCGAGGTAGCGGACCGAGGCGACGGGGAAGGCGCGCTCGGCGAGCAGCCGGCGCATGACGCCGCCGACCTGGCCGGTCGCGCCGACCAGGGCGACGTGCAGGCGGCGGCCCGCGGGCCCCACGGTGCTCACCGGCCCGTCCCGCCGTAGACCACGGCGTCCTCCTCCGCGTCCAGGTCGAAGGCCGTGTGCACGGCGCGGACCCCGTCCTGGAGACCGGCCTGGTCGCAGATCACCGAGATGCGGATCTCGGAGGTGCTGATCATCTCGATGTTGACGCCCGCCTCGGCGAGCGCGGCGAAGAGCCGCGAGGCGACCGAGGGGTTGGACCGCATCCCGGCGCCGACGAGCGAGAGCTTGCCGACGTGGCTGGTGTAGAGGACGTCGGCGAAACCCATCTCGTCCTGCAGCGCCCGCACCGCCGCGACGGTGGTCTGCCCGTCGGTCTCCGGGATGGTGAAGGAGATGTCGGAGGTCGCGGCGTCGGAGGTCGAGACGTTCTGGACGATCATGTCGATCGAGACCCCGGCGCGGGCGACCGCGCCGACGACCTGCGCCGCGGCCCCTGGGCGGTCGGGGATGCCGACCGCGGTGACCTTGCCCAGCGACGTGTCGTGGGCGATGCCGGAGATGATGGGCTCTTCCATGGTGTCCTCCGTGAGGGGTCGACCGACCAGGATCCACGTGCCCTCCTTGTCGGAGAAGCTGCTGCGGACGTGGAGCGGGACGTGGAACCGGCGCGCGTACTCCACCGCGCGCAGGTGCAGGATCTTGGCGCCGTGCGCCGCCATCTCGAGGGTCTCCTCGATCGTGATGCGGGTGACGCGGCGGGCGCTGGGCACGATGCGCGGGTCGGCGGTGTAGAGCCCGTCGACGTCGGTGTAGATCTCGCAGACGTCGGCGTCCAGGGCGGCGGCCAGCGCGACCGCCGTCGTGTCCGAGCCTCCTCGGCCCAGCGTCGTGATGTCGTCGTCGGTCGAGATGCCCTGGAAGCCGGCGACGATCGCGACGCCCCCGGCGTCGAGGGTGGCGCGGACCCGCTCGGGCTGGACGTCGAGGAGGCGGGCGCGGCCGTGGGAGGTGTCGGTGCGCATCCCCGCCATCGCGCCGGTGAAGCTCCGGGCCGGGACCCCCTCCTGCTCGATCGCCATCGCGAGCAGCGCCATGGAGATGCGCTCGCCGGCGGAGAGGAGCATGTCGAGCTCGCGCTGGGGTGGCGGGCCGGGGGAGATCTGCCCGGCCAGGTCCAGCAGCTCGTCGGTGGTGTCACCCATCGCGGAGACGACGACGGCGACCTGGTGGCCGGAGCGGTGCGTGGCGACGACGCGCTGGGCGACGCGGCGCATCGCCTCGGCGTCGGCGACCGAGGAGCCGCCGAACTTCATCACGAGCAGGGTCATGAGGCTTCCTGGTCAGGGGTATGACGTGGCACGGGAGGACGGCGGCGTCGGGGCTCCCGGGGGATGACCACCCAGTGTAGGGGCCGTGGCCCGAGCAGCTTGACGTCGGGGAAGTCCGAGCTCGGGCGGGGGTGCGCGACACGCGGGTCAGGGGTCGCGGCTTCGTACAGGCTTTCGACTAGTCTTGTCCACACGGTGCCTCCCCGGACTCCCGCCCTCCACAGGTATGACGTGCAGGGTCGGGTCTGTCGGTGGCGGCCCCTAGCGTCTGACCGGACAGCGGATGGACGTCCTCGCACAGGAGGGCGCGACCGTCGGGACGGTCGAAGGTAGACGCGCTCACCACGAGACGAAGGAGCAGGACATGGCCCAGACGACCAAGGCACCCGTGACCGCCAAGGGCAGCGGCAGCGACAAGCTGCGCGCGCTGGACACGGTGATGGCCCAGATCGAGAAGCAGCACGGCAAGGGGTCCGTGATGCGCCTGGGCGACGAGGACCGCCCGCCGATCCAGATCATCCCGACCGGGGCCATCGCCCTCGACGTCGCGCTCGGTGTCGGCGGACTGCCCCGCGGTCGTGTGGTGGAGATCTACGGCCCGGAGTCGAGCGGCAAGACGACGGTCGCGCTGCACGCGGTGGCCAACGCCC
>JASKZT010000016.1 GCA_030145965.1 Ornithinimicrobium sp. | reverse complement strand
CCGGCCCAGGCGCAGGAGGTGGCGCTCGCCCGGCTGATCATCGCCGACCCCCACACCCTGGTGCTCGACGAGGCCACCTCCCTGATCGACCCGCGGACGGCCCGCTCGGTCGAGGGCTCGATGAACGCGCTGCTCGAGGGCCGGACCGTGGTCGCCATCGCGCACCGCCTTCACACCGCCCACGACGCCGACCGGATCGCTGTCGTCATCGACGGCCGGATCACCGAGCTCGGGAGCCATGACGAGCTCGTCGACCGTGAGGGCGGGGAGTACGCCGCGCTCTGGCGCGCCTGGACCAGCTAGGTCCGCTCAGTCGGCGTCGGTGGCCAGCTTGCCGAGGGTGCGCGGGCGCAGCCGCTCGTCGGACTTCTGCCGCAGCCGGCGCGGCGTGAGGCCGTGCTGGCGGTTGTAGCCGTCGACGATCGCCGCGCGCACCTCCCGCGCCGTCTCGTAGGGGTCGGGATGGTCGGTCACGATCGTGTCGACGAGGCCCTGGGCGCGCAGGTCGTCGGCCGAGGCCCGCATCGTCTCCAGCGTCATCGCGACCTGGTCGACCGTCGGGTTGGCCTCGTTGTAGAGGATCGTCGCCGTCGAGCGGGGCTCGGAGACGAAGCCGAGCGCGCTGTCGAGCATGACGGTGTGCCGCCCGAACGGGGTGGTGGCCAGCCCGCCGCCGCTGCCCATCGCACCGGCGATGACCGAGACGGTGGGGTAGGGGTGGGAGGCGGAGGTCTTGATGCTCTGGGCGATCGCCCGCGACTGGCCCCGGCGCTCGGCCGCCATCGTCGGCAGCGCCCCGAGGGTGTCGGTGAAGAAGACGACCGGCAGCCCCCAGCGCTGGGCGGCCTGCATCATCCGCACGGCGTACTCGAAGTCCTCCGGCCCGGGGTTGGCCGGGCGCTTGCCGACGTAGCTGGCGGAGACCCGGTAGCCCGGCTGGTCGCCGACGACCATGAAGGTCTGGCCACCGATCGTGCCCAGGCCGGCGATGACGCTGGGGTAGGCCTTCTGGTCCTCGAAGCGGACATGGTTGTAGAACGGCACGGCCGAGTCGAAGACGGTCTGGAGGAAGAACTCGGTGTCCGGGCGCCCGGCCCCGGCCGCGATCTCGTTGTAGCGCGCCATGAGCGCGTCGCGGGGAGCCATGCCGGGCCGGTCACGACGGTCGCGCGCCAGCTGCACCGTCACCTCGGGCACCTGCCGGTCCCACAGGGCGGCCGAGAAGCCCTCCGGCCCCGCCGTCATCGCACGGGACTCCGGGGCCACGTCCCCCGGTCGGTCGACGCCGGTGTCCCGCGCCGGCCGGATGCGTTGGAGGCTGCGGCCCGCGGCGAAGATGCGGGAGAGGAACTCCAGCAGCTCCTCGACGTCCTTGACCAGCACGTCGACGTTGCGATCGAGGTAGTTGGCCTCGGCCGACTGCATGCCGCGGGGGACCTCCTTGCCCTCGAAGGTCTCGATGACCCGGCGGCCGGCGAAGCCGTAGTCGGTGCCCTCGAGCGCCACCACGAGGTCGGCGACCGGCACCGCGCTCGCGGACATCCCGCCCCAGACCTGCCCGGCCAGCACCGAGATGTAGGGGCGGTCGGTCGTGTGCTGGAACTTGTTGGCCGCGGCGGCCATGCGCTGCATCTGCACCAGGCCCAGCACGTTCTCGTGCTGCCGGACGCCGGAGGAGGCGCCCATGCTCACGAGCGGCAGCTTCTCCTTCTCGGCGAGCTCGGCCGCCTGCACGAACTTCTCGCCGGCGACCTCCCCGAGCGAGCCGGCGAAGAAGGACCAGTCGACGACGTAGACGACCGCCCGCTGCCCGTCGAAGTGGCCGATCCCGAACTTGGCCGACTCGGTCGCGCCGCTGCGCGCCTCGGCGTTGAGCAGCTTGTCCTTGTAGTGCTCGATGGTGTCGCCCACCCGGCGCTGCAGGCCGATGAGGTCGTCGACGACACGCATGTGGCCGTGCCGCTCCTGCAGGTTGACCGCCTCGAGGAAGGCGCGGATCGCCTGCGTGGGGTTGAGGCCCGGGCGCCCCTCGTAGAGCGTCGACATCGTGCGCTCGACGACCGGGCGCCGGTCCACGAGGTCGGCAGTCACGCCGCCGTCCCCGGTGAGGTAGTCCTCGTCGGGGTCGGCGTCGGTGTCGTGCTGCTCGGGACGCTCCCGCGGATCGCTCATCCCAGGAGGTTAACGCGAGAGGGGGCGGCGGCCGGACCACCGGAGGGCAGGTCGGATAATGCTGGGCGTGGTCGCCGTGCTCCAGGGATTCTGGCTGATCGCGGCGGTGGTCGCGGTCGGCTGGCTGCTCGCGCACACGGGCATGTTCGGGCGCACCGAGCAGCAGATGCTCGCCAAGCTGACGTTCTGGGTCGGCTCGCCGGCGCTCCTCTTCATCGTCGTCGCCGACGCCGACCTCGGCGTGATCTTCTCCGGCTTCCTCCTGGCCACCGTGGTCGGCGTGGCCGCCGCTGCGGCGGCATACCTGCTGGTGGCGAAGCTGGTGCTGCGCCGCGCGCCCACGCACGCCCTCATGGGCGGGATGAGCGTGAGCTACGTCAACTCCAACAACCTGGGCCTGCCGATCGCCGTCTACGTGCTCGGCGACGGCTCGTGGTCGGCGCCGGTCATCCTCCTGCAGCTGCTCGTGCTCCAGCCGGCGTGGCTGGCCGCGCTCGACGGGGCGCAGGACGGCCGCGTGTCGCCGTGGCGGGTGCTGCGCTCGCCGGTCACCAACCCGCTGACGATCGGCAGCGTGCTGGGGCTGGTCGTGGCGGTGACCGGCGTCGAGCTGCCGAGCATGGTGCGCGCCCCCGCCGAGCTCGTCGGCGGGCTCGCGATCCCGGTCATGCTGCTGGCCTTCGGCATCTCGCTGCGGCTCTCGCCCGTGCCGCGGGGCCGGGGCAACCTCGCCGAGCTCGGCCTGGTCGTGGCCCTCAAGCTCGTGCTCATGCCGGCCGTCGTCTGGGTGGTGGCCGGGCCGGTCCTGGGGCTGAGCGGGCCCGAGGTGCTCGCCGCGGTCGTCATGGCGACCCTGCCGACCGCGCAGAACGTCTTCATCCTCAGCGTCGCCTACGGACGCGGCGAGGACATCGCCCGGGACAGCGTGCTCGTCACGACGCTGCTCGCCATGCCGGCGATGCTGCTGGTCGTCGCGCTCATGGGCGGCGGGTAGGGTGCCCGGGTGCGTCTGAGCGAGTTCTGGGCCCTGATGGAGCAGGAGTTCGGGGTCGGCTACGCCACGATCGTCGCCCAGACCCACACGCTGGGGGCGCTGGGCGGGCGCACGTCCGCGCAGGCGCTGCAGCAGGGCGAGCCCCCCAGGACGGTATGGCGCGCGGTGTGCGCGGACCTCGACGTCCCGCCCGAGCACCACTACCTGCCCGACGCCAAGCCCAAGGACTGACGACCGAGCCCGTGGGGTGGTGGAGATACGGCCCTGCCGCACCCCCCGGGGTGCCCGGTGCGCGGGGACCACCACCCGACGTGTCCGGTCAGAGGAGGTCGCGCTCCAGCAGCGTCTCGGCGATCTGG
>JASKZT010000008.1 GCA_030145965.1 Ornithinimicrobium sp. | reverse complement strand
GACTTCGTCGAGTTCCCCAGCCAGGTCAACGAGATCTGGGCGTGGGAGCCGGCGCTGCTCAAGGAGTACGCCCGCCACCACGAGACCGGCGAGCCGATCCCCGACGCCTGGGTCGACGCCCTCGTCGGCAGCCGGACCGAGAGCGGCTACCGGACCATGGAGCTGCTCGCGGCGATGCTGCTCGACCAGGCCTGGCACCAGACACCGCTGGAGGACCTGCCGAGCGACGGGTCCGGCGTCGAGGCCTTCGAGGCGGCGGCGCTCGAGCGCGCCGGCGCGGCTCACCCGCTCATCCCGCCGCGCTACCGCTCGGCGTACTTCCACCACATCTTCGGCGGTGGCTACGCGGCCGGGTACTACTCCTACCTGTGGTCGGAGGTCATGGACGCCGACACGGTCGCGTGGTTCCGCGAGCAGGCGACCCCGGAGCAGCCGAACGGCATGACGCGCGAGGCGGGCGACCGGTTCCGCGTGGAGCTGCTCGGCCGCGGCGGGTCGATCGAGGCGATGGAGTCCTACCGCCGCTTCCGCGGCGCCGACCCCGACGTCTCGCACCTCCTGGCGCGCCTGGGTCTCACCGCCTGACGACCGGGCACGCCGGGTGGTGGCCCCGCTCCCCACCGGACACGCCGGGTGGTGGCGGCTACCCGGGTGAGCAGGTGCGCGCGTAGGCGACCGCGCGCCCGACCACGTCCGGGAGGTCGTCGTCCGGCAGGGAGGTGGTGTCCACGTCGAGCCACCCGCGCATGGGCCGACCGCGCATCACGGTGCGCTCGACGCCCGACCGTCCCAGCAGCTGCTCGACCGTCCCGTCGTCCGCGCGCACCATCATCACGCCACGACGGCTGACCGCCACGGCCATGCGGCCATCGGCGAGGAAGGCCAGCCCGCCGAACATCGACCGCTCGGTGATGCCCTGCTCGGGCCCGAGAACGGCTCTGACCCGCGCCGCCAGCGCCTCGTCATACCCCATGCGGTCAGTATGGCGCGGAAGCGCCGCCGGCCGCCGGGATGATGACCACCACGCCCGCCGGCACTCGCGTCGACGTACCGGGTCGACGCGCCGCTGACCCCGGCTGAGGGAGCACCACCCCACGCGCCCGTGCGGAGCGAGGGCCACCACCCCACGTGCCCGGCGGTCAGGAGAGGAGGGCGCGGGTCTGGGCGGCGGGGAGGTAGTCGTAGCGCGCGAAGGTGCGGGTGAAGGTCCCCGACCCGTGCGAGACGGAGCGCAGGTCGATGGGGTAGCGCGACAGCTCGTGCTGGGGGACCTCGGCACGCACGAGCGTGTGCCCCTCCTCGCCGGCCGGCTCCGTGCCGTGGACCTGGGCCCGGCGTCCGCGCAGGTCGGCCATGACCGCCCCCACGACGTCGTCGGCGACGACGATCTCGACCGCGTCGACCGGCTCGAGGAGGGCGACGGTGGACTCGTTCGCGGCCTCGCGCAGGGCCTGGCCGGCGGCGGCCTGGAAGGCCATGTCGGAGGAGTCGACGGAGTGCGCCTTGCCGTCGACGAGCCGCACCCGCACGTCGACGCAGGGGTAGCCCGCGAGCACGCCCTCGGCCAGCTGCGCGCGCACCCCCTTCTCCACCGAGGGGATGAACTGCCGCGGCACGGCGCCCCCGACCACCCTGTCGACGAACTCGACCCCGGCGCCCCGCTCGAGCGGCTCGACCTCCAGCCGGACGACGGCGTACTGCCCGTGCCCGCCCGACTGCTTGACCAGCCGACCCTGCACCTGCACCGGCCGGACGAAGGTCTCGCGCAGCGACGTGCGCACCGGCTCGGTCTCGACCTCGACGCCGTAGCGCGAGCGCAGCTGCTCCAGGACGTCGTCGACCTGGGCCGGCCCCATCGCCCACAGCACGACCTGGTGCGTCTCGGCGTTGTGCTCCAGGCGCAGCGTGACGTCCTCGCTGAGGAGGCGCTGCAGCGCACCGCCCAGGCGGTCCTCGTCCTTGGCCGCGGCGGCCCGCACGGCGACGGGCAGGAGCGGCTCGGGCAGCAGCCAGGGCTCGACGAGGGCGGGACGGTCGGCGGCCGAGAGCGTGTCGGCCGTCTCGGCCGAGGCGAGCTTGGTGACCAGGACGAGCTCACCGGCGATCGCCGACTCGCGGACCGCGGTGCTGCCACCGGGGCCGGGGGTGAGGATCTGCCCCACCCGCTCGTCGTCCGCGTCGTGACCGGGGTGGCCGGGGACCTCGCGGCCCACGACCCGCTCGAGGTGCCCACTGACGTGCAGGCGGTCGCCGGGCGACAGGGTCCCGGAGAAGATCCGGACGAGCGACAGGCGCCCGACGTAGGGGTCGGTCGTCGTCCGCACGACCTCCGCGACGAGGGATGCCCGGGGGTCGGCGGTGACCTCGAGCAGCTCCTGCCCGGCCGGGTCGGTGACGGTCGGCAGCCACGCCTGCTCCGGCGAGGGGAAGGCGCCGACGACGAGGTCGAGCAGGCGCGGCACCCCCAGCCCCGTCGGGGGGCTGACGACGACGACCGGGAAGAAGCGGGCGGTGCAGATGGCGGCGCGCAGGTCGGCGCGCAGGCTCTCCGGGTCCAGCTCCTCCCCCTCCAGGTAGCGGTCGAGCAGCGTCTCGTCCTCGGACGTCTCGATGACCGCCTCGACCAGCTCGGCGCGCTGGGCCTCGGTGGCCGCCCGCTCCTCCTCGGTCAGCGGCCGGACCGCGCCGTCGGGCCCGCACACGGTGGCGTCGAGGAGCTCGACGACGCCGGTCAGCTGCTGGCCCTCGACGACGGGCAGGGAGAGCGGGACAGCCGGGCCGAAGACCCGTCGGCACTGCGCGACGACGCTGTCGACGTCGGCGCGGGCCAGCTCCAGCTGGGTGAGCGCGACGAGCCGCGGCACCCCGACGGCGTCGCACTCGCGCCAGAGCATCCGCGTCGCCTCGTCGACGCCGCTGCCGGCCGCGACGACGAAGACGACGGCGTCGGCCGCCCGCAGCCCGGCCCGCACGTCGCCCACGAAGTCGGGCCGGCCGGGGGTGTCGACGACCGTCACGACGGTCCCCGTCGGCGGGTGCACCGTCGTGGCCGCGCCGAGCGCGGTGGACGCCTGCTCCGCCTCCTTGACGTGACCGAGCTGGCCGCTCGTGAGCTGCTGCAGCAGCGCGCTCTTGCCCGTGCCCTGCGGACCCACCAGGACGACGTTGCGGACCTGCGACGGGCTCCGGGGAGCACTGGGGGTGAGCGCGCCGTGGCGGTTCATGCGCCTAACGTACGCCTGCGACAGGGCGTC
>JASKZT010000398.1 GCA_030145965.1 Ornithinimicrobium sp. | reverse complement strand
GTCGCCCGCCTTGAGGAACCGCTCGACGTGGCCCTTCTTGGTGCCGTAGTCGTGCGGGTCGATCTTCGGACGGAGCTTGATCTCCTTGATGACCGTGTTGACCTGGTTCTTCCGGGCCTCACGCGCCTTCATGGCGGTCTCGTACTTGTACTTGCCGTAGTCCATGAGCTTGGCGACCGGCGGACGCGCCATGGGGGCCACCTCGACGAGGTCGAGGTCGGCCTCGGCGGCCAGCCTCAGCGCGTCCTCGACGCGCACGATGCCGACCTGCTCCCCGTTGGGGCCCACCAACCGCACCTCCGGGACCCGGATGCGGTCATTGATGCGAGGTTCGCTGATGTGCTGCTCCTTCGTCTGTACGGACTGACGACCCCCAGGCACCAGAAAGGCCTCCTGGCACGAGGTGCGCAAGAGGCCTTCACCACCGGTCCGCGGGCGCGGGATCGCACCCTGCGGGGTAGGGCGTGGCTCGCGCCACGACCTGCACCACTCCCCCGGCGAACCGGGAGACGGACCTGGATGACCCGGCGACCTGAGGTCGACGCGGGTGGGGGCTGGGCCCCTCTTGCAACGCCCGACCCCTGTGCGTCGTGCTGGGTGCGCAGGTACCGGGCTGGTCGATCCACCATGGTAGCAGACGACGCGTGGTCAGCCGGCCCGCAGCCGGAAGGCGAGGGCGTCGATCCGCGCCCGTGCCTCCCCGTCCGTGGCGACCCGCTCCCCGACCCGGGTGACGAGCGCCTGGACCTCGTCCTGGGTGAGGCCCGGTCGCAGGCCGAGGCACACCTGCAGCGCGTGGTCGCGGCCGGCCTCCAGGGCGTGGCCGGTGACGTCGGGCTCGTCCGCCAGCGCCGACGCCACGGCCCGGGCGACGTGGTCGTCCTCGTGGGCCGGCAGCCAGGCACGCGCCGTCGCCAGGGCCCAGACCATCGAGGGGCGCAGCGTGTAGGCGGCAGGACCCGGGGCGGGAGCCAGGTCGAGGGGGATGACGTCGCAGCCCTCCTGCACCGCCGCGAGCGCGGCCCGCTGGGCGGTGACCGGGACCGGCCGGGCCTCCGCGTCCCATGCGGCGAGGGCCGCGGTGCTGGTGAAGGCGGGCAGCGCCCGCTGGCCGTCGGGCGCCACGAGCGTGACCGAGGCCATGTCGCTGGTCGCGTCGACAGGGATGCCGCTGGAGCGGTCGACCTCGCCGGGGACGGCGACGATCGGCACCACGAGCCGCGCGGAGGCCACCGCCTCGACGACCTCGGCCGGGTCGGGGTCCGGCGCCCTCAGCAGGTCGGCCAGGCGCGCGTCGGCCTCCCCGGTGTCGCCGTCGAAGCCCGTGCCGGTGAGGGTGCGGCCCTCCCAGGGCACGCCGCCGGTGTCGGACCCGCCCGCCGGGTCGTGCTGGCTGAACCTGTGCGTCATCGCAGTGCCTCCCGCGCCTGCCGGATCGTGAACCTGCCCTGGTGGAGCGCCGCGCCGAGCACGACCCCCCGGACCCCGGCGTCGCGCAGCCGCAGGAGGTCGTCGACCCCGGCCACGCCGCCCGAGGCGACCACCGGGGCGTCGAGCCGCTCGACGACCGAGCGGTAGAGCGCCGGGTCGGCGCCGGCGAGCGAGCCGTCCCGCGCGGCGTCGGCGACCACGTACGCCCCCGGCGCCGTGCCGGCGAGGTGCTCCCCGACGGTCGCGAGGACGGCGTCCAGGGGCCCGACGACCTCGCCGCTGCCGCGGGCCACGACCTCGCCGCCGGCCACGTCGATGCCGACGGCCACCCGGTCGCCGTGCTCGCGCACGAGCTCGGCCACCCAGGCGGGGTCGCGCAGGGCGGTCGCGGCCAGGTTGACCCGGCGGGCGCCGGTGGCCAGCGCCTCCGTCGCGGCGCGGGCGGTGCCGAGACCGCCGGAGAGCTGCACCGGCACGGGCAGGCGGGCGACGAGCGCGGCGAGGTAGGCCAGGTCCGAGCCGCGGCGGTAGGCCCGGTCGAGGTCGACGAGGTGGACCCAGTCGGCGCCGTCGGCCACCCACCCGAGGGCCACCTCCTCCGGGTCCACCGGTCCGGTCCCGACCACCTGCGTGGCGCGACGGCCCGCGACGTCGACCGCGGCGAGCAGCTCCAGGGGGGCGGGGCTCACTCCAGGACCCCGAGCTCTCGGCGCAGCCGCACCGAGTCGGCGACGGAGTCCTCGAACCAGCCGAGCTGGCGGGCGTAGGGCTCGTGCGACCGGGCCGCGGGCAGGTCGGAGGCGGGGGCGGGGTCGTGGAGGTAGCGCCTGCCCGGCAGCTCGAGCGTGGCCATCACGGCCTGCAGCATGGTGACGGGCCTGGTCTGCGTCTCGTGGAGCAGGTCGACGAGCTCGACGCGCACGGCGGCCGGGCGGCCTGCGACGCGCACGAGCTCCGCCGGGCCGGCGAGGTCGAGCCCGGGCGGCCGGAGGAGGCCCACCTCGGGCTCCCACACGACCCACATCGGGGTGCGACGGCGACCGCCCGCGTGGACCGTGACCACGGCCCGTCCGTCGATCTCGAAGAAGCCGAGGGCCGGCCCGGCCTTGGCGGGGACGGGGCGGGCCGCCAGCACGGTGGCGGCGTCGTCGTACGGGGCGCCGACGTGGGACGGGCCGCCCGCGACGACGAGCGTCCAACCCTCGACCGGGGCGACCACGAGGGGGGCGACGTGGCGCTCCACCCAGGCGTCGACCTCGCGCGCACCGCCGCCGAGCAGCAGCACACCGGTCGGGATGACGTCCGGCCCGGGGGGTGTCGTCGAGGTCACCGGGTCATCCTACGGAGCCCACCCGTCGCGGCCGGCCTCCGGCCGAGGGCGTGGGAAGCGCGTCGGTGAGGGCGGTGGGCCCGGTGCGGCGCGCCGGAAGCCCGCGGCGCGCCCGGGACGGTCGCGCGGGGCGCGCCTGGCCGGTTCGACCGAACGGGCGTGCACGGGGGCGACGTCGCCGTAGAGCAGCCTCTCCACGACCGCGCGTGCCTGGCGGCCCGCGCGCCGCCACTCCTCGGCGAGCTCGGTGCCGCGTCCGGGGTCGCGGCCCATGACACGGGACATGCCCTCCGCGTCCCGGAGCGCGCTGGGCACCGAGTCGACCTCGCGTCCGCGCCAGACGACGCCGGCGTCCCGCAGGCGGGCGGCCAGCAGCCACGCGGTGCGCAGCAACCGGGCGTCGTCGGCGCGGACCAGCCCGGCGTCGACGGCCGCGGCCAGGCCCTCCATCGTGCTCGTCGTCCTCAGCGCGGAGAACGCCGCCGCGTGCTGCAGCTGGAGCAGCTGCACGACCCACTCGACGTCGGACAGGCCTCCCCTGCCCAGCTTGAGGTGCGTCCGCGGGTCGGCACCGCGGGGCAGCCGCTCCGCCTCCATGCGCGCCTTGAGCCGCCTGATCTCCTGCACCGCGGCCTCCTCGATGCCGCCCTCCGGCCAGCGCAGGGGCTCGACCAGCTCCCCGAACCGCTCCCCCAGGCCTTGGCTGCCGGCCACCGGACGGGCGCGCAGCAGCGCCTGGGACTCCCAGCCGGCCGACCAGCGCGCGTAGTAGGTGCGGTAGCTCTCGAGGCTGCGCACCAGCGGACCCGTCCGCCCCTCCGGCCGCAGGTCGGCGTCCAGCTCGAGGACCGGGTCCGGGCCGGCGCCGGAGAGCCCCCGGCGCAGCTCGGCCACGATCTCGGCGGCCTGCTCGGCGGCGAGCTCGGGGTCGCCACCCTTGACCGGCTCGTAGACGTAGAGCACGTCGGCGTCGCTGGCATACCCCATCTCCCGGCCGCCCAGGCGGCCCATGCCGACGACGAGCATCTGCGCCGCCGGCTCCTCCTCGCGCCGGTCGAGCACCCGACGGCGGGCGACGCCGAGCGCCGCCTCCAGGGTCGCCTCGGTGAGCTCGGTCAGGCCGGCGCGCACCTGGTCGCCGGTCCAGCCGCCCACCAGGTCACCGAGGACGACCCGCACCAGCTCGCGGGCTCGCGTCGTGCGGATCGCGACGAAGGCCTCGGCGGCGCTGCCCTGGCGGTCGGCGGCGGCGAACATCCGGGCCACCACGGCCTCGCGGTCCGGGGGATGCAGCGCGGAGGACTCGCCGAGCAGCGAGACGGTCTCCGGGGAGCGCATGAGGAGGTCCACGGCGTAGCGGCTGGTGGAGAGCACCGTCGCCAGCCGCTGCGCGGCCGTGCCCTCGTCCCGGAGCATGCCGAGGTACCAGTGCGTCGTGCCCAGCGCGTCGCTGATCTGGCGGAAGGCCAGCAGCCCGGCGTCGGGGTCGGCGCCGTCGGCGAACCAGGAGAGCATCACCGGCAGCAGGTGCCTCTGGATCGTGGCCCTCCGGCTCACCCCCTCGGTGAGCGCCTCGAGGTGGCGCATCGCCCCGGGGGGGTCCCGGAAGCCGAGCGCGGCCAGCCGCTCGCGCGCGGCCTCGGGCGAGAGCCGGGCCTCCTCCGTGGAGAGACGGGCGACCGCGCTGAGCAGCGGCCGGTAGAAGAGCCTCTCGTGCAGCCGGCGCACGTCGCGCCGCACCGTGCGCCAGCGCTGCACGAGCGCCCGCTCGGCCTCGCCGCGCTCGCCCATGGCCCGGCCCAGCCGCCGCAGGTCGGCCGAGTCGGTCGGCATGAGGTGGGTGCGGCGCATCCGGTGCACCTGCACCCGGTGCTCCAGGCAGCGCAGGAGGCGGTAGGACTCGTCGAGGGCGCGGGCGTCGTCGCGGCCGACGTAACCTCCGTCGCGCAGCGCGGCCAGCGCCTCCAGGGTCGTCCCGGAGCGGACCTGCTCGTCGGCCCGGCCGTGCACGAGCTGGAGCAGCTGCACGCTGAACTCGATGTCCCGCAGCCCGCCGGGGCCCAGCTTGATCTGGCGCTCGGCCTCGGCCGGCCGCACGTTGGCCTCGACCCGGCGACGCATGGCCTGCACCTCGTCGACGAAGTGCTCGCGTCCCGAGGCCTGCCAGACGAGGGGGCGCACGATGTCGAGCCAGGCCTGCGCGAGGTGCTCCTCGCCGGCCACGTGCCGGGCCTTGAGGAGCGCCTGGAACTCCCACGTCCGCGCCCAGCGCTGGTAGTACTCCCGGTGCGAGCCGAGGCTGCGCACGAGAGGACCCTGCTTGCCCTCGGGGCGCAGGGCGGCGTCGACCTGCCACAGCGACCCCTCGGCCGTGGACTGCCCGCAGATGCGCATGACCGCCGCGGCGAGGGCGGCGCCGACCCGCAGCGCCGCCTCCTCGTCGGCGTCCCCGCGTGGGGCGGCCAGGAAGATGACGTCGACGTCGCTGAGGTAGTTGAGCTCGCGGCCGCCGGTCTTGCCCATGGCCATCACGGCGAGGTCGCAGACCTCCTCGTCGTCGGTCTCCGCGCGCGCGAGCAGCAGGGCCCCGCGCAGCGCCGCCGAGGCGAGATCGGCCAGCTGCGCGCCGACGGTCGGCACGAGCGCCAGCGGGTCCTCGCTCGTGAGGTCGGCGGCCGCGACGCGCAGCAGCTCGCGGCGGTAGGCGACACGCAGCGCGAGCGCCCCCTCCGGGCCGTTCGCACCCTCGACGGCCCGCACGACGGCGTCCGGCTCGGGCGGGCGTCCCTCGGCGACGACGTCGAC
>JASKZT010000396.1 GCA_030145965.1 Ornithinimicrobium sp. | reverse complement strand
CGGCGGACCAGCCCCTGCTCGTCGGTCTCGATCTCGTCGTGGGCCCGGCTGCCGCGGCGCGCGGCGGTGCGGAAGCCCTCCCCGACCTCGACACCCTTGATCGCCTGGACCCCCATGAGCGCGGCGGCCAGCCGCGCGTCGAGGCGGCGGTCCCAGTGCACGTGGGAGCCGAGGCCCGGCGGCAGGCCGTAGGCGAGGACCTCCACGACGCCGCCGAGCGTGTCGCCGTCGGCGCGCGCCGCGTCGACCTCGGCGACCATCGCGGCCGACAGCCCGGGGTCGAGGGTGCGCACGGGGTCGGCGTCCACGGCGTCGACGTCGTCGGGCCCGGGCAGCCGGTCGGCCGCCGGCGCGTCGTCGTCGGGGCCGGGCACGCCGGCCCGGCCGATGCTCACGGTGTGGGAGACGAGGCGGATCCCGACGGCCTGCTCGAGGAACGCCGCGGCGACGGCGCCGAGCGCGACGCGGGCGGCGGTCTCCCGGGCCGAGGCCCGCTCCAGGACCGGTCGCGCCTCGTCGAAGCCGTACTTGGTCATGCCGACGAGGTCGGCGTGCCCGGGGCGGGGACGGGTCAGCGGGCGGTTGCGCGCCAGCTCCTGCGGCGCGCCCACGTCGTCGGCGCGGACGAGCGCCTCCTCCGGCACGGGCTCGGGGCTCATCACCGCCTCCCACTTCGCCCACTCGGTGTTGGCGATCTGCAGGGCCAGGGGCGAGCCGAGGCTCAGCCCGTGGCGCAGGCCGCCGAGGAAGCTGAGCTCGTCGGCCTCGAACCTCATCCGGGCACCGCGGCCGTAGCCCAGCCGGCGCCGGGCCAGGGCCCCCTCCACGGCGCCGCGCTCGACGCGCACGCCGGCGGGCAGGCCCTCGAGGACGGCGGTGAGGGCGGGGCCGTGCGACTCTCCGGCGGTCAACCAACGCAGCATGGGAACAGATTCTCCCACGGTGCTCAGAGGAGCCCGCCCACCGCCTGCGGCGCGAGGAGCAGGCCGAGGAGCGCGCCGACCATCATCGGGGGGCCGTAGGCGAAGTCGCCCTTCCAGCTGACCCGGCGCCCGACGAGGAGGCCGAGCGCGAGCACCCCGCCGACGAGGAAGCCGGCGTAGATGCCGGCGATGGTCTCGGTCCACCCGAACCAGCCGAGCACGCCGCCGAGGACGACCGCCAGCTTGACGTCGCCCAGGCCCAGCGCGAGGGACCCGCGGGCCAGCGACCCCAGCGCCAGGAGCAGGTAGAACCCGCCGCTGGCCAGGGCCGCGAGGACCGAGCGCAGCCAGGGGTCGACGCCGCCGCCGACGAGGGCGGCCAGCGTGACACCGCCCAGGAGCACGCACATCGTGGGCCACATGATCCGGTCGGGCAGCCGGTGCACGTCGAGGTCCATGGCGGCCAGGCAGACGCAGGCCAGGGTGATGACCAGGAGCGTGCCGGTGAGGACGACGGCGACCGGCCAGCCGGGCACGGCGGCGTCCTCGACGTACCAGACCCGACGGATGACGAGGGCGCTGACGACGCCCAGGGCGACCGGCACCCACCAGCGGCGGCCCGGGTGCGGCACGTCGTCCTCGTCGGGCTTGCGGTAGGTGGTCGCCTCCAGCCAGCGCCCGACGGGGATCCCCAGGACGGCGACGACCACGCCGACGGCCAGCGGCACCCACACGTCCTCGCTCACACCGTCCCCGTCCCCTCGGTCCGCAGCGCCGCCCGCATCGCGGCGACGGGCCCATTGTGCCCGGTCATGAGCTCGACCTGGCGCACCGCCTGGTGCAGCAGCATGGCGGAGCCCGGGACGACGGGGACGGCGGCGCCGTCACGGGCCCGGGCACGACGGGCGACACGGCTGGGCCAGGGCGAGTAGACGACGTCGAGGACCGTGGCGCTCGCCTCCAGGACGACCGGGCCCGGGTCGACGTCGGGCGGCAGGGTGCTGACGACGACGTCGCAGCCCGCCGCGTCCACGCCGCCCTCGCCCAGCCGCCGCACCTCGACCCCCAGCCCGAGCCGCTCGGCGAGCTCGCGGGTGGGCGGGCGCAGGTCGCCGCGGACGTGGACCACGACCTCGCCCACGCCCAGCCGGTGCAGGGCCAGGAGCGCGGACCGCGCCGTGGCACCGCCCCCGAGGAGTCCCGCGCGCGCGGGTGCGCGCAGACCAGCCTCGGTGAGCGCCCGCTCCAGCCCCACGACGTCGGTGTTGTCGGCTGCCCACCCGTCGGCGCGCCGCAGCAGGGTGTTGGCCCCGCCGGCGAGCTCGGCGACCTCGCTGGTCCCGGCGGCCAGCGCGAGCGCCTCCTCCTTGAGCGGCATGGTCACCGCCAGGCCCACCCACTCCGGGCCGAGCCCCGCGACGTGGCCGCCCAGCGCGCCGGCCGCGACCTCGGTCGCCTCGAAGGACCAGCCGGTCAGGCCGAGGGCGCGGTAGGCGGCGCGGTGCAGGTCGGGCGAGCGGCTGTGCCCGACCGGGGAGCCGACGACGCCGGCGCGTCGGACGCCGCCGGCACCGCCGCCCTCGCCGCTCAGCACTGGTCGGGGTTGTCCGCGCACCACTGCTGGAAGAGGGCGACGTTCTCCTGGTGCCCGGCGAAGTCGTCGGCGAAGCGGGTCTCGCCGGTCGAGGGGTCGACCGTGACGAAGTAGAGCCAGTCCCCCGCCTCGGGGTTGAGCGCTGCGC
This sequence comes from Ornithinimicrobium sp., assembly GCA_030145965.1. Taxonomy (GTDB): domain Bacteria; phylum Actinomycetota; class Actinomycetes; order Actinomycetales; family Dermatophilaceae; genus Ornithinicoccus. The sequence goes on along the minus strand of JASKZT010000396.1, from coordinate 225 downwards.
GGATCGCCTCCTGCCCGGGGCTGTTGATCGGTCCGCTGGGCAGGCCGGGGTGCACGTAGGTGTTGTGCGGGTCCTCGTTCTGCCGCTGCTCGGTCGTCGTGCCGGCCAGGCCGCGCTCCTGGTAGATGAAGTGGACGGTGGAGTCCATCTGCAGGAAGCCGTTGGTCTCGTCGTTGGGCTGGAGGCGGTTCTCGACGACCCGGGCGATCTTGGGCAGGTCCTCGG
>JASKZT010000195.1 GCA_030145965.1 Ornithinimicrobium sp. | reverse complement strand
CGGTCCCACGATGCCGTCCCGCACCAGCCCGTTCTGCTTCTGGACGGCCCACACCGCCTGCTGGGTGAGCTCGCCGAAGCTGCCGTCCGCGGTGCCGCACCACCAGCCCTTCCCGGCGAGCGTCCGCTGCAGCGTGCGGACGTCCTCGCCCGTGCACCCGCGGTAGAGCTCGCGCACCGCCGCCTGCGAGGCCGTGCTCGCGTACGGCACGAGCGCCAGCCCCGCCGTCACCCCGAGCCCGCCGCGCAGCAGCGTCCTCCGGTCCACACCCGTCTCCAGGAGACTGCCCATCGTCCTGCCCCTTCGTCCCTGCCGGGCCCTGCCCCGGCTCCTGCTCTTCCCCGTCACCGGGGAAGTCGTCAGGAGGAGGACAAAAGTTGCACCGCCCCAGATACCAGTCCGGTCACGGTCCGTGCCGGGTCCCTCCCGGGGGTCGTCCACGGCGCTAGAGGGTCTGTCAGAGGTCGGTGGTTGCATGAGGTATGGCGCGGAAAGAGGCACGGGGAGGGGACACGGGCACCGGCCGGATCCGGTCCACCGGCCCGGGCCCGCTGCCGCTCTCCCCCGGCGCCCGTGACGACCGCGGGGATCCCGGCGGCAGCCTGGTCGAGCGGGTGCTCGAGGACATGCTCGCCACCCTGGGCCGCGAGGTCGTGGCCGAGGCGGAGGCAGCCACGCAGGAGCACGTGGCCCTGCTGCCCGAGGAGTCCGTCACGTCCGGGCTGTCGCGTGCCCGTGAGGGCGTCCGCCTGGCGCGGCAGGGGCTGGAGGAGGCGCCGCGGGTCGGCACGGTGGCGCTGGACGAGGCGCTCACGGAGCTGGGTGCTCTGGGCGGGGAGGTCGAGGCCGCGGCCTTCGCCGCCGCGCTCGAGGCGTGCGCCCGTGGCCTGCACCGCCAGGCGGGGTTCAGCCTCACCGACTGGCTGGCCGCGCGGATGCCGTGGGCCGACCGCGCCTTCCTCGCCCGGGTCCAGGTCGTCGCCTCGTCCTGCGACCACCTGCAGAACCGTCCTGTCGGCATCGCCGTGACCGAGGGGCGCGTGCCGGTCCGCCGGGCCGAGATCGTCGTGCGCGCCCTGGACCAGGTGCGTCGCGTCCTGGATCCGGACCAGTACTCCGGCTACGTCGACATCCTCCTCGGCGCCGCGGCCGACGCGCGGCTCAGCGACGCCCAGCTGCGTCGAGCCACCACCCGGTTGCTGGAGCTGGTCGTCGACGAGGGCGAGCGCGACCGTCGTGAGCTCGCGGCCCACGAGAGGCGCGGCGTGACGGTCCTGCGCGGTCGCGACGGCATGACGAGGTTCGTCGTCGACGCCCCGGCGACGCAGGCGGCGATGATCGAGGGGCTGCTCACCTCCCGGCTGGCCGCGCCGCAGGCCGGCCCGGACGGTGAGCCAGACCCACGGACCGCACGGCAGCGGGCCTTCGACGCGCTCACGGCGGTCGTCGGACGCGGCCTGTCCTGCCCCGAGGGGGCGCCGCAGATGGCACGGACCACGCTCTTCGTCACCATGCGGCTGGATGACCTGCTCGGTCGCACGGTCGGCCACGGCGTGACGCTGCCGGGCGACGTGCTCTCGGCCCGGCAGGTGCGCGAGCTGGCCTGCGAGGCCGACATCGTGCCGGCCGTGCTCGGCGGGGACAGCGAGATCCTCGACCTCGGCCGTGCCGTGCGGCTCGCCACGCGTGCCCAGGTCAGAGCCCTCTACCTGCGGGACGGCGGCTGCACCTTCCCGGGGTGCTCCGTCCCCGCGGCGTGGACGATCGCCCACCACGCCACCTGGTTCAGCCGCGGGGGCGCGACCGACATGGACAACCTGGCTCTCCTCTGCCAGCGGCACCACACCCACGTCCACCAGCACGACCTCGCCTGCACGATCGACGCGTCCGGCGTCACCTGGCACGTCCGATGACCCCGCCCCGCACCCGGCCGGTCACCGGCCGGGTCGTCGGTATGCCGTCGAACGGGTGACGTCCGTCGCTCGTGCAGCCGCCGCCGTGGACGAAGGGCCGGGTCGACCACTCCGTGCGGACCCGGCATACCGGTGCGACACCATGCGTTGTCCGTCCCATGCCCTCCACCTCCCGTCGCGTCCCCCTGTCCGTCCTCGACCTGGCCCCCCGCTCGCAGGGCATGACCCCGAGGCAGGCGCTGCAGGAGTCGACACGGCTGGCGCAGGAGGCGGACGCGCTGGGCTACCACCGGTTCTGGATGGCCGAGCACCACGGGTCGGAGACCTTCATGTCCTCGGCGACCGCCCTCCTCCTCGGCCACGTCGCGCAGCACACGCGTGACATCCGGCTGGGGTCCGGCGGCGTCATGCTGCCCAACCACTCACCGCTCATGGTGGCGGAGTACTACGGGACCCTGGCGACGCTCTACGGCGACCGCTTCGACCTCGGCCTGGGCCGCGCACCGGGCACCGACCCCATGACGGCCGCCGCCCTGGCCCGCTCGAGCGGGCAGCTCAACGACTTCGCGTCCGAGGTGGCCTCGCTTCGGGCCTACCTCGGCGACCCCGAGCCGGGCACCCGCGTGCGCGCCATCCCCGGTGAGGGCACGCACGTGCCCCTGTGGATGCTCGGCTCCTCGACCGGCGGTGCGCAGGTGGCGGCCGCCCTCGGCCTGCCGTTCTCCTTCGCCTCTCACTTCGCCCCCGACCAGCTGCGTGAGGCGCTCCTCGTCTACCGCGACAGGTTCCGGGCCGACGCGCAGACCGCCCAGGTCGACCGGCCCACGACCATGGCCGGCGTCAACGTGCTCGTGGCGCCCACCCAGGAGGAGGCCGACCACCTCTTCACCAGCGCCCAGCTCATGGCGATCCGCATCCG
>JASKZT010000339.1 GCA_030145965.1 Ornithinimicrobium sp. | reverse complement strand
CGAAGTGCTCGGTGTTGTAGTACATCGCCAGGGAGTGCACGTCGAGCGGGATGCCGTAGCGCTGGTCCTGGTAGATGCCGGCGTCCCACACCTCCTGGGTGAAGTCGTCGGCCGTCAGGCCCAGCCCCTCGGCGATGCCGTCGACCGGCACGATGACGCCGCGGGCCGCGTTGGTCGCCAGCTGGTCCAGGTGCATGACCCCGACGTCCGGCCCCTCCCCGGCGTTCACCGCTGCCGGCACCCGCTGGTAGAAGTCGGCCCACTGGATCGTGTTGGGCACGATCGTGATGTCGTCGTGCTCCTCCATGAACTGCTGGACGAGCTCGTCCATGAAGGGGCCGTCGCCGCCGGTGAAGCCGTTCCAGTAGGCCAGCTCGACGGCGGGACCGGTGTAGTCACCGGTGAACGCCGCGGACTCCCCCGGCTGGTCCCCGCCCTGCGCGGCCTCCTCGGCGCTCATGCCGCCGCCGCAGGCGGCGAGGACGAGCGCGGTGCCCGCCGCGCACAGCACGAAGCCGGGGCGACGCCGGCGTGCGGGAACCGTCGGTGTGTTCGGTGTCGACCTCATCGTTGAGCTCCTCGAGCGAGTGCCCGCTGCGCCGGGTGGCGCCGTCGTGGGCTGTCTCGACGTTGTACTCCCGCCGGTGCGAGCCGTACACCCCAGACGTCCCCCTCACCCTTAAGGGTGGGATCGCCGCTGCTCTCGTGGCAGGCTGGCCGTCTCCCAGGTCGGCCCGTCCACGACCGGCCCGTCCGGGGACCAGCGCAGCGGGTCGACGCACATGCGCCGGGCGGTCAGGCCCGGGTCCCACGCGTGATAGACGAGGACGTCCTCCCCCGAGGGGCCGACCACGACGCTGGCGTGACCCGGGCCGAGCACGTGGCCGGGCACCGTCTCCAGGACGGTCCGCGGCGGGTCCGGCTCTCGCCACGGCCCGAGCGGGTGGTCGGCCACCGCATACCCCACCCGGTAGCCCTCGCCCTGCCACGAGCCGCCGGAGTAGAGACAGTGGTAGCGCCCGTGACGGCGCACGACGAAGGGGCCCTCCAACGTGTGCCAGTCGTAGACCGCACCGTGGATGTAGCGCTGGCGCTGGAAGACCTGCCAGTCGTGGGCCGGCTCGAGCACGGTGCGCGGCTCGCCGCGCAGGCTCGTCATCGAGTCGAGGACGTCCACGGTGAGCATCGTGCCGACCCGTGGCCCCTCGAGCACGTCCCGCGCGTGGAAGAGGTACCAGGTCCCGTCCTCGTCCCGGAACGGGTGGGGGTCGATGGCGAAGCGCTCCATGGGCGTCAGGTCGACCCCGCAGTCGCGGAACGGCCCCACGGGCGAGTCCGCGACCGCCACCCGCAGCGTGTGCCCCACGTCGCCCTCGCCGACGGAGTAGTACATCCACCAGCGGCCCTCGGCCTCGGCGACCTCCGGCGCCCAGTAGTCCCACCCGGGGTCACCCGGCAGGGCCTCCAGCACGCAGCCCACGGAGGTCCAGGAGAGCAGGTCGGGCGAGACGAGCGCCTCGAGCACCCGGCCTCCCGAGCTGCTGCCGGTGCCGTAGGCGACGTAGCCGGGGCTCCCCGGGCCGTCGGTCCGGAGCACGAAGGGGTCGGCGAGGTAGCCGTCGTGCACGGGGTTGCGGTAGGCGCCCGGCGCCCGCGCCGGGTCGCCGGCGTCCGGCCGCTGCGTCATGTTCCCGGGACGGCGCGGACCGCCGAGGCCGGCGACCGGGTGGAGGGGTGCTCCCCCGCGCTCATGAGGGGCAGCCGCTCCACCCGGCGCGCTGCGGACCGCAGCACCGCGTCGGCACCTCGCAGAGGGCCCACCAGGCCGGGACGGGCCCGGCCGATCATTGCCTCGAGCCGGTCGCGCGTGCGGTCCAGCACCGTGAGGGGCAGGGCCGCGAGCACGTTGCCCGGCGGTCGCCGCGCCACCACGGGATGCGCCCGCGTGGGCGAGACCCGTCGGACCACCTCCCAGGCCAGACCGAGACGGCGCAGGGTCGCGACGGGCACGGCGGCCTGCAGCCGCGGCAGCAGCTCGTCCTCCTCGTCCCGGACGTCCTCGCGGAGCACCTCCGCCAGCCGGTGCCGCAGCGGCGCCCGGCCCGGGTCCCCCGGGGCCAGCTCCTCGAGCCGTCCGACCAGCTCGTTGACCTCTTGGTGCTCCTGCTCCACCTCGTGCGTGAGCTCCTCGCCGTCGGGCAGGACCCGGCGCAGGACGGGCCACAGGACGGTCTCCTCGGCGAACGCGTGCGGGAAGACGAGGCGGTAGAGCGCGCGCAGCACCTCCTGCTCCTCCTCCGGGCCGGCCCCGTCGAGCGCGGTGAGCAGCTCGTCCAGCCGGACGTGGTCGGCGCGCTGGCGGTGCAGCACGCTGAGACGGCCGCCGAGGTCGGACAGGTCCTGGTCCGCCAGGGAGGTGTGCGCCGGAAGGGTCATGAGCGGTCTCCAGACGAAAGGTGGTCCTCCAGCGTGGTCCCCGCGCCGGGCGATGTCCTGCCGGGTCGCCGCGGGCACGCGGCCCTGCGGTCACGGGTGCGGGCGGACACCCTGGTACTCTCGCACCGCCC
>JASKZT010000314.1 GCA_030145965.1 Ornithinimicrobium sp. | reverse complement strand
TCGAGGACGGCACCGCGTCGCTGGACACCGAGGGCTTCGCGCGGCGCCGCGCCGGGACCGTGCGCTTCGTGCGCGAGCTGCTCACGGCGACGCTGTCGCGGCCCGGCCGGTTCGGCTGCTTCGGGCTGCACGAGTGGGCGATGGTCTACCGGGCCACCCCGGAGCAGGTGCGGCACGGGGGCTGGCCGCTGCGGCTCGGCGCCGAGGGCACGGACGCGGTCGTCGAGTCGCACACCGTGGGCTGCTCGCACGCCGACGCCTACCGGTTCTTCACCCCGGAGGCGGCGCCGCGCAACACCCTGGCACCGACCCGCGAGCGGCAGGTGGAGCTGGAGCAGCCGGGCTGCCTGCACGCGGGCATGGACCTCTACAAGTGGTGCTTCAAGCTGGCTCCCGCCGTGCCGAGCGAGCTGACGCTGGAGGCCTTCGCCCTGGCCCGCGACGTGCGCGAGCTGGACATGCGGGCGGCGCCCTACGACCTGCGCGAGCTCGGCTACGCCCCGGTCCGCATCGAGACGGCCCGGGGCAAGGCGGAGTACGTCGAGGCCCAGCGCGCCTTCACGGTGCGGGGCAACGCCCTGCGCCGCCGGCTGCTCGACGTGCTCGACCGCCTGGCCTGACGGGTCAGACCAGCTGGTAGAGCCAGCCGTGCCGGTCCTCCGCGCGGCCGTACTGGACGTCGAGCAGCTCCTGGCGCAGGGACATCGTCAGCTCGTGCGACTCCGGCATCGCGACCTCCCCGCCGTTCCAGGCGAGCCGGCCCACGGGGGTGATGACCGCGGCGGTGCCGCAGGCGAAGACCTCGGTGATCTCGCCGCCGGCCACCCCGTCGCGCCACTCGTCGATCGAGAAGCGGCGCTCCTCGACCTGCAGGCCGCGCTCGCGGGCCAGCTCGAGCAGGGAGGAGCGCGTGACGCCGGGCAGGATCGTCCCGCTGAGCTCGGGCGTGACGACCCGGCCGTCGGCGTAGAGGAAGAAGAGGTTCATCCCGCCGAGCTCCTCGACGTAGCGGTGCTCCTGGGCGTCGAGGAAGACGACCTGGTCGCAGCCGTGCTCGATGCCCTCGGCCTGCGAGGCCAGGGAGGAGGCGTAGTTGCCGCCGCACTTGGCCGCACCGGTGCCGCCCTGGGCGGCGCGGACGTACTGCTCGCTGACCCACAGGCTGACCGGCTTCAGGCCGCCGGTGAAGTAGGAGCCGGCCGGGGAGGCGATGACCGAGAAGAGGTAGCGGTTGCTCGGCCGGACGCCGAGGGCCTCCTCCGTGGCGATCATGAAGGGGCGCAGGTAGAGCGAGGTCTCTCCGGAGCCCGCCGCCGGGACCCAGGCCTCGTCGATGCCGACGACCTCGCGGATCGCGTCGAGGAACATCGTCGGCGGCAGCTCCGGCATCGCCAGCCGGCGGGCGGAGTCGTTGAAGCGCTCGGCGTTGCGCTCGGGCCGGAAGGTCCACACCGAGCCGTCGGCGTGGCGGTAGGCCTTCATGCCCTCGAAGATCTCCTGGGCGTAGTGGAAGACCGCCGCCGAGGGGTCCAGCTGCAGCGGGCCGTAGGGCACCACGCGCGCGTCGTGCCAGCCCTGGTCGCGCGTCCAGTCGATCAGCGCCATGTGCTCGGTGAAGAGGCTGCCGAAGCCGGGGCTCTCCAGCAGCTGGGCGATCTCCTGCGCCGTGCGGCGCTCGGTGCGCTCGGTGACGGCGAAGGACGTGGACGTCGGCATCGTGGTCATGGGGCCGAGCGTAGTCCGCCGCGCGGCCCCGCGCTCCGGGGGTCGGGTGGCGTCGCGTCAGGGCGCCGCGGGCGCCGGGGCGTCAGCGGATCCAGCTCATCATCGCCCGCACCCGACGCCCGACGTGCTCGAGCGGGTGCGCGGCGCGGGCGGCGGCGCGGCGGCTCGTCGGCTCCTGCGCGGCCTGCCCGACGGGGTGGCCGGCCGGACCGTACTGGCTCGCGAAGCCGGCGGCGTTGATCTGGTCGACGCGGGTCTTGAGGTCGTGCACGACCGCCAGGTAGGCGACCTCCTCCTCGACGCCGCGCCGGACCAGCTCCTCGTAGGCCGCCTCGACCGCCGCCAGCAGCGGCGCGTGGATCCGCTCCTCGGCCAGCCGGAGCGCGGTGGACTGGTGCTCGACGGTGGTGACGACGGCGCCGGAGCGCAGGGAGCCCATCGCCGCGGCGTAGGCCGTGAGGGTGGCCCAGGCGGCGCCGCTGCCGTCGCGCTCCACGGCGACGAGGGCGGGGCAGCCGCGGCCGTCGAGGTACTCCTCGCGGATCCGGTCGCCGTCCCCGATGGCCCGCAGCATGGCCAGGTCGACGCCCTCGGGGACGGTGAGGGCACCGTCGAGGACCTGCGCGCCGGAGGTCACGATGACGAGGTCGCCGGGCTCGGTGCGCTCGTCGAGCAGGCGCTGCAGCCCCTCCCCCGTCAGGGCGCCGGGGGCGGGCGAGCCGTCGTCGGAGGCGGGCACGAGGACGATGTCGCAGTGCCCGACGGCCTCCTCGGGCGCAGCGACGGTCAGGCCCTCCATCTCGGCGCTGGCCGCACGGCGGCTGCCGGGGTCGGCGGCCACCCAGACGTCCACGCCGGAGTCGCGCAGGTTGAGGGCGTGGGCCTCGGCGACGGCGTCGTAGCCGAGCACCGCGACCTGCCGGTCCTGGAGCAGCGTCAGGTCGGCGGAGTCGGGGTCGAGCACGGTGGTCACGTCCCCACCCTATGCACCACCGCGGCCCCACCCCACCGGACACGTGGGGTGGTGGTGGCTCCTCACCCCACCGGGCACGCCTCGTGGTGGTGAGCGCTCAGCGCAGGAAGAGCTTGCGGAGCCGGACGGTCGTCAGCCACAGGCCGAGGACCGTCATGAGCAGGAAGTACACGACGTGCACGAGCGTCATACCCGAGAAGTGCCCGAAGGAGAGCTGGCGCATGAGCTCGACCCCGTGCCACAGCGGCATCGCCATGACGAACCACTGGACGGCCTCGGGGTAGACGCTGATCGGGTACAGGGTCGCGGAGAAGAGGAACATCGGCAGCATGACGAAGTTGATGAGGTCCATCTGCTGGAACGTCGTCAGGTAGCTCGTGACCCCCATCCCCAGCGCCGCGAAGCCGAAGGCGATGAGCACCGCGACCGGCACCATGAGCA
>JASKZT010000312.1 GCA_030145965.1 Ornithinimicrobium sp. | reverse complement strand
CACGTCGGCTGCGAGCACGGCGTCTGCGGCGCCTGCACCGTCCTGCTCGACGGCCAGCCGGTCCGCGCCTGCCTCATGCTGGCCGCCACCGCGCAGGGCCACGAGATCACCACCGTCGAGGGCCTCGCCGGCCCCGAGGGCGAGCTCGGTCCGGTCCAGCAGGCCTTCGTCGAGTGCCACGGCCTCCAGTGCGGCTTCTGCACCCCCGGCTTCCTCACCACCGTGACGGCCTACCTCGACGAGCACCCCGACCCGACGCCGGAGGAGGCGCGCGAGGCGGTCGCGGGCAACCTGTGCCGCTGCACCGGCTACCAGAACATCGTCAAGGCCGTGTGCCGCGCCGCCGAGCTGCGCCTCGACGCCGACCGACCGGCGGCCGGCAAGCCGGGGACCGGCACGGCCGCCACCCACGAGGAGGAGGGGCGATGAGCACCCGCAGCGTCGGCTCGCCGGTCCAGCGCCGCGAGGACCCGCGCCTCGTGCGCGGCGAGGGCCGCTACCTGGACGACCTCGGCCACGAGGCGCTGGCCGCGTCCTTCGTCCGCAGCCCCCACGCGCACGCCCGCATCCTCGACATCGACGTGACCGGCGCCATCGACGTCGACGGCGTCGTCGCGGTGTGGACGTGGGAGGACCTCGAGGAGACCGGCACCGCGGCCGAGCCGCTGCCGATGCTCCTGCCCCACCCGAGCATCCAGCACCCGGTCACCGGCTACGCCCTGGCCCGCGACCGCGTCCACCACGTCGGCGAGCCCATCGTCATGGTCGTGGCCAGCGACCGCTACGTCGCCGAGGACGCCGCCCAGCGGGTCCGCGTCACCTACGACCCCCTCCCGGCCGTCGTCGGCGTCGAGGCGGCCCGGGCCGCCGAGCACCTCGTCCACGAGGAGGCGCCGGGCAACGTCGGCGCCCACCTCGAGCAGCACCTCGGGGACGCCGCCGGGCAGATCGCGCAGGCACCGCACGTGCTCGAGCTCGACCTGGAGATCGAGCGCAGCGCCTGCATGCCGATGGAGGGCAAGGGCATCCTGGCGCGCTGGGACGCCGAGGAGGGGCGGCTGAAGGTGCACGCCTCCACCCAGACGTCCACGGGGCTGCGCGCCGCGCTGGCCGCCAAGCTCGCCCTGCCGCTCAGCGCGGTCGACGTGGTCGCCCCCGACGTGGGCGGCGGCTTCGGGGTCAAGATCGTCCACCCCTGGCCGGAGGACGTCGCGGTCGCGTGCGCCGCGATGCGGCTGCGCGGCACCGTCAAGTGGGTCGAGGACCGGCGCGAGCACTTCATCTCCTCGGCGCACGAGCGCCAGCAGCTGCAGCACGTGCGCGTCGGCTTCGACGACGACGGCCGCATCCTGGGGATGGAGGTGCAGCTGTGGCACGACCACGGCGCCTACCTGCCCTACGGCGTCATCGTGCCGCTCAACACCGCCACGCACATCCCGGGCCCCTACCGGATGCGCAACTTCTCGGTGACCTTCACCTCCTACTACACGAACACGGTCATCGTCACCCCCTACCGCGGCGCCGGCCGCCCGCAGGCCGCCTACCTCATGGAGCGGACGATCGACACCGTCGCCCGCACCCTCGGCAAGGACCGGACGGACGTCCGCGCGGTCAACTTCGTCCAGCCCGAGGAGATGCCGTGGGACCTCGGCATGCTGCTCCAGGACGGGCGCATGGGCGTCTACGACTCCGGCGACTTCCCCGCCAGCCTGGACAAGCTGAAGGCGCTCGTGGGCTGGGACGACTTCGAGGCCTACCGCGAGCAGGCGCGGGCCGAGGGGCGCCGGGTCGGCATCGGCCTGGCCTGCTACGTCGAGGGCACCGGCGCCGGTCCCTACGAGGGCGGCCACATCGAGATCGAGACCAACGGACGCGTCAACGTCTCGACCGGGCTGACCACGCAGGGCCAGGGCCACCAGACCGTCTTCGCCCAGATCGTCGCCGACGAGCTCGGCGTCCGGGTGGAGGACGTGCACGTCACCACGGGCGACACCCGGCAGATGGCCTACTCCGTGGGCACGTGGGGCTCGCGCGGCGCGGTGATGAGCGGCAACGCGCTGCTGCTCACCGCCCGCAAGGTCAAGGAGCGCGCGCTGCGCATCGCCGCCGACGCGCTGGAGGCCAACCCCGACGACCTCGAGATCGTCGAGGGCGTCGTGCGGGTCAAGGGCGCGCCGGAGAGCCAGATCCCGCTGCCGATGGTGGCCGTGCTCGCCAACCCGCTGCGGTACGCCTTCGACGAGACCGCGCGCGCGGCCACCCAGTTCGGCGGCAAGGTGGACGAGACCAAGCCGCCCATCGCCGACGCGCAGCACCCCGGCCTGGAGGAGAGCGAGTTCTTCTCCCCCGTGCGCACGACCTTCGCCAACGGCATGCACGCCGCCGTGGTGGAGACCGACCCCGACACGGCCGACATCCGCGTGCTGCGCTACTGCGTCGTCCACGACTGCGGCCCGATGCTCAACCCGATGATCGTCGAGGGCCAGGTCCACGGCGGCGTCGCGCAGGGCATCGGCGGGGCGCTGTACGAGCGGATCGCCTACGACGCCGACGGCCAGCTGCTCAACGCCTCCTTCATGGACTTCCTCATGCCGTTCTCGACCGAGGTGCCGCACATCGAGACCGACCACCTCGAGACGCCGTCGCCGCTCAACCCCCTGGGCATCAAGGGCGCCGGCGAGGCCGGCACGATCCCCACCTCCGCCGCCATCGCCGCGGCGGTCGAGGACGCCGAGGGCATCAGGATCACCCGCATGCCGATCTCGCCCACCGACCTGTGGGAGCTGCGCCGCCGGCACCACGGGACGACGGCCCCGACCACCGACCCGCACCACGAGGAGAGCTGAATGCAGATCACCGGCCGCAACCACCTGTCGGTCGACCCGGCCACCGCCTGGGCCGCGTTCCACGACGCCGGCGTGCTGGAGCGCTCGCTGCCCGGCTGCCAGAGCCTGCGCGAGGTCGAGCCGGGCCGCTTCGACATGACCGTGAGCGCCGGCGTGGCCGCGATCAAGGGCACCTACGACGGCCAGGCCGTCTTCTCCCAGGAGTCGGAGCCGGAGAGCTTCGTGCTCTCCCTCTCCGGGGCGGGCGGCCCCGGCACGGTCAACGCCGACGTCCACGTGCGGCTCTCGGCCGCCGACGACGGCGGCACCGACCTGGACTGGACCGCCCCGCCCACCACCGCGTCGGCGGT
>JASKZT010000282.1 GCA_030145965.1 Ornithinimicrobium sp. | reverse complement strand
CTCGGGAGCAGCTCCGCCCGACCGTCGCGCCGGACGACCCCGGCCCGCAGCCGGCCGAGCGCGTCGCGCCCCTCGACGGTCACCGAGACACCGCCGTCCCGGGCGACGGTCGGCCAGGCGCGGGCGACGGTCACGACGTCCCCGCCCGCGGCGACCTGGGCGGGCACGAGCCAGGGCGGCGCGACGGTCCGCGCGGCAGCGTCCCCGCTCACGGTGTCCCCGCCAGCTCGGGCACGGGCCGCGCCCAGACGTCCTCGCGCTCGAGCGCCTGCCCGGCCAGGAGGGCGCGCCGCACGGTCTCTCCGGGCCACCCGGGCACCTGCTGCCGCCACGGCTCGACGGCCCGGGCGAGCAGCACGGCCGCCACCCACCGGCCCGGCGCGGACGGCGGGGCGCCCGTCTGCTCGGCATACCCCTGCGCGACGAGGTCGAGCCGGTCACGGCCCTCGGCGAGCCCCACGGACCGGACGAGCTCGACCGCGGCCAGCGTGGCGAGGTCCAGCGCCGCCGGCGCCAGCGCGGCCCGGTCGAAGTCGGTGAGGACCACCCCGCCGTCGGCCCGGAGGAGGACCTGGTCGAGGGAGAGGTCGCCATGGCAGACGACCCGTGGCCCGTGGCCCCCGGCCCCCTCGACCGGAAGCCGGTCCAGCACCCGCCGGGCGCTGCCGGCGGTCCCGGGGGAGACGGTCTCGAGGAGCTCGACGGAGGAGACCGCCGCGGCGCGCAGCTCGTCCCAGCCCCGGGTCGGCAGCGCCGGCAGGCCGCCGGGGTCGACCGCGTGGAGCCGGCCGGCGAGCCGGCCCACCATCCGCAGCGACTCCTGCGCACCGGGGTCGGCCGCGCCGCCACGAGCGCCGACGGAGGTCGCGTCGGCACCCTCCACCCACGGCCACCACGTGACGCCCCGCCCGCGGGGCAGCCCGGCGGGCAGGTCGCGCGCGGGCGGCACGACCGGCACGCCCGCGGTGGACAGCGCGCCGACCAGGCTGGTCAGCCGGTCGCGGTGGTCGTCGGCGGTGACCCGCACGACGAGGTCGTGCGGCGAGACCCGCCCCACGAGGCGGCGCAGGGGGTTGTGCCGCAGCACCTCGACCTGCGCGAGGTCGAGGAGCGCGAGCCGGCGGGCCAGGCGCGGGTCGGTCGCGAGCGGGCCCCACTGCACGACGGTGTCGCGCCCGGCCAGCTCGGCCTGCCCCACGTGGTCACCCAGCCCCACCTCCTCGGCCCCGGTGCGCGCCTTGGCGGCCTTGGCGACGGCCTTCCCGGTCAGCGTGCGCACCCAGCCCCACGGAGCGCCGTGCCCGTCGACCAGCGCGGCCGCGGTCGAGACGCCGAGCTTGGGCCGCAGGTGGGTGGCGCTGACCTCGTGGCCCACGACCTCGCTGAGCCGAACCGGCTCGAGGACGAGGGCGAGACCGGCGTCGGCGAGGCTCACGAGACGCTCCGCAGCGGGATCGGCACGGTGGGCGAGGAGCGCACCGGGACCGGCGCGGTCACCTCGGCATCCTCGACGAGGGCGTCGGCGGGACGGCCCGCAGGGGTCTCGGGCTCCTCCCCGTCGTCACCCTCCGTGCCCGCACCGGCATCCCCGGCATCCTCGTCGTCCTCCTCGAGCACCCTCTCCAGCGGCGCGTCGAGCGGGTTCCCCTCCCACGTCACCCGGCCGTGCTCGACGACGACCACGCGCCCGGCCTGCCGGGCGGTGTCGGCGTCGTGCGTGATGACGACGGTGGTCCGGCCCCGGGCGAGGTCGGCGATGGCCTCGGTGACCAGCGCCACGTTGTCGGGGTCCAGCCCGGTCGTCGGCTCGTCGAGCACGAGCACCGGCGCGTCGCGCAGGAACGCCCTGGCCAGGGAGATCCGCTGCCGCTGGCCGCCGGAGAGGTTGCTGCCGCGCTCGGTCACCGGGGCTCCCAGCCCCTCGGGCAGGGCGTCGGTGAACGGCGTGACGCGGGCCAGCCGGGCCGCCTCCTCGACCTGCGCGTCGGTGGCGTCCGGGCGCCCCTGACGGATGTTGTCGGCGATCGTGCCGCTGAAGAGCACCGCGTCCTGCTGCACGAGGGCGACCTGGCTGCGCAGCCACGCCAGGTCGGTGTGGCGCACGTCGACGCCGTCCAGCGCCACCCGCCCCTCGTCCGGGTCGAGCAGGCGCAGCAGCAGCGCGGCCACGGTCGACTTGCCCGAGCCGGAGGGCCCGACGACGGCTACGTGCTCGCCCGCCCCGACGCGCAGGTCGAGGCCGCGCAGCACCGGCACGCCGGGCTCGTAGGCGAGCGAGACCGCCGAGAGCCGCACCTCGCCGCGCACGCGCCACGGCCGCACAGGCTCGGCCGGCGAGACGATGTCGGGGCGCACGTCGAGCAGGTCGGCGACGCGCTCCCCGGACGCGGTGGCCCGGGCGATGCGGCCGGTGTACTTCGCGAGGTCGCGCAGGGGCTTCATCGCGGTCTTGAGGTAGGTGAGCACGACGACGAGGTCGCCGGGCGTCATCGCCCCGCCGAGCACCCGCGAGCCGCCGAGGAAGAGCACGGCCGCGGTGGACAGGCCGACGAGCACGTCCGTGCGCCGCTCCAGCCCGGCCGCCAGCCGACGCGCCTGCACGCCGTCCTTGAGCGAGCGCTGGTTGGACCCGCCGAAGTGCCGCGCCCGGTCGTGCTCCATGCCGTAGGCCTGCACGTGGGTCATCCCGGCCAGCGTCTCCTGGGCGATGCTGGCGAGGTCGCCCTCGCTGCGCCGCGTCCGGCGCGAGGCCTGGGTGATCTTGCCGGTCGAGGTGCGCGAGAAGAGCAGGAACAGCACGACCGCGACGAGGGCGACGAGCGCCATGACCGGGTCGATCCAGGTCAGCACGCCGAGCATCGCCACGAGGGTGACGACGTTGACGACGAGCGGCATACCGGCCGTGATCCCGACCTCCTGCAGGCGGCCGACGTCGGAGACCAGCCGCTGCACGACGTCGCCGGAGCGCGAGGAGCCGTGGTAGCTGCGCGACAGCGACTGCACGTGGTCGAAGACCCGCGCCCGCAGCTGGGTCGCCACCCGCGACCCGCCCAGGGCGAACATCACGGTCGCGCCGTAGTTGCACACCGCCCGCATCCCGATGATCGAGACGGTCCCGAGGGCGCAGGCGAGGAGCAGCTGCAGGCTCGCCGGCGGGCCGGCCTCGCCCAGGTCGGCACCGAGGCTGCGGGTGACGGCGTCCACGACGAGCTTGGTCGGCCACGGCTCGAGCACCCGCCAGAGGACCTCGAGCAGGAGCAGGCCGCTGCCGCCGGCGAGCAGCAGGCGCTGCCCGGGCAGGTGCGGTCGCAGCAGGCCGAGGGTCCGCCGGAGGGCGGAGGCACGGAGGCGGTCGGGCTGGGCCACGTCGGTCCCTTCAGGTTCAGGCGGTCGGGGGTCGGGGTGGGAAAGGCGGGGTCAGGAGGCGGGGGTCAGGCCCGGCAGACGGTGGGCGACCGGCGCCAGCGTGGCGGCCAGGACGTGGCACCAGGAGTGACGCTCCTCCATCCGGGTCCGGGCCGCGGCGCCCATCCGCCGCGCCGCCGCCGGGTCGGCGACGAGCCGGTCGAGGGCGGCGGCGAGCGCGGCGGGGTCGGACGGCGGCACGAGCACGCCGGTCGCGCCGTCCTCGACGACCGCCGGGATCTGCCCGATGCGCGAGGCGACGACGGGCAGCGCCGCGGCGCCGTACTCGTAGACCTTGAGCGGGGAGAAGTAGTGGTCGCCGGAGTCGGGGTACGGGGCGACGGCCACGTGCGCGCCCTCCAGCGCGGCGGGCACCCGCTCGGGCGGCACGGCGCCGACCATCTCGACCTGGACGCCGAGGCCGGTCGCCAGCTCCTCCAGCGCGGCCCGCACCGGGCCGTCGCCGACGAGCCGCAGCCGCCACGGCACCCGCGCCAGCGCGGCCGCCCGCACCAGGTCCTCCGCGCCGTGCCACGGCTTGAGCGTGCCGACGAAGACGACGACCGGGTCGCCGGTCAGGTCGGGCGCGACCGGGCGGATGCGGTCGGTGTTGACGCCGTTGGGGGTCACGAGCACCACCGGGTGGTCCGCCTGCGCGGCCAGGGCGGCCGCGCGCCCCCGGACCCACCGCGCCACCGGCTCCGAGACGCACGCCACGACGTCCGCCGCGGCCAGCTGGTCGGTCAGCGCGAGCTCGGCGCCCGCCTCGTCCACGAGCACCCGGTGGGTGCGCTGCTCGTCGACGAGCGGGGCGTTGACCTCGAGCACCGTGAGGCAGTCGTGGACGGCGCGGACGCCGGGCAGCACGGTGGAGAAGAGGGAGTAGCGCTCGTGCACGACGTCCGGCGCGGACGCCGCGACCAGCTCGGCCAGCTCGGCGGCGGCCCGCTGCTGGGCGACCTCGCGGGCGGCCGGGTCGGCGCCCTTGCCTACCGGCACGATGTGCACGGGCAGGTCGGCGAGGTCGGCAGGCACCTCCTGGCCGCGGCGGACGGCGTACACCTCCACCTCGGCGCCGCGGGCCCGCCAGGCGCGCACGAGCTCCTGCAGGTGGACGCTGGCGCCCTTGGTGCCGAAGACCGGGATGCCGGGGTCGGCGCAGACGTAGGCGACGCGCAGGGTGCTCACCGGGCCACCTCCACCAGCTCGCCGGCGTCGGCCCGCGGGGCCCGCTGCAGGTCCGCGAGGAGACGGCTCTGCCGGACGGTGTCGAAGTCGCGCTCGACCGCCGCGCGGGCGGCCCTGGCCACCTCGACCCGCGGCCACGCCGGGTCGGCCACCTCGCGCAGCGCGGCCGCCAGGCGCCCCGCCAGCGGCCCCTCCTCGGCGGGCAGGAGGACGCCGGTCTGCTCCACCGGCCGCCCCTGGGCGTCGACCCCCGCGGGGTGGACGGCCTCGGGGATGCCGGTGACGTCGGTCGCCACGCACGGCAGGCCGCTGGCCATCGCCTCGAGGAGGACGGTCGGCAGGCCGTCGGCGTTGCCGTCGGACCCGACCACGCAGGGGGCGGCGAGGACGTCGGCCCACCCCAGCTCGGCCACGAGCTCGGCCTGGCTGCGGGGCCCGACGAGCTCGACGCTGCCGGTCAGCCCGGCCGCGGCGACCTGGGCGGCCAGCTCCTCGGCCAGCTCGCCGTCGCCCACGAGGCGCACGGCGCACGGCATACCCTCCTCGCGCAGGGCGGCGACGGCGCTCACGAGGTGGGCGAAGCCCTTCTTGGGCACGAGGCGCCCCACGGCGAGGACGCGCAGCGGGGTCCGCGGCGCCGGCGGCTCGCGGAAGGGGAAGCGCGGCAGGTCCAGACCGTTGCGCACGAGGCGCACCCGTCCGGCGAGCGCGGGGTCCAGGTCGAGCAGGAAGCGCCGGTTGTGGTCGCTGATCGCGACGACGTGCGCCGCCCGGCCGAGCACCGCACGCAGCAGCACCGCGTCGACGTCCTCGTGGAAGAGGTCCTTGGCGTGCGTGGTCACCGTGCAGGGGATGCCGGTCAGCGCCGAGGCGACCATCGCGCAGCGGGCGGCGAGCGTGGCGAAGTGGGCGTGGACGTGGGTGATGCCGTCGCGGCGCAGGTGCAGCGCGAGGTCGACCGCCTGGGCGACGTCGGAGGGGTCCATCCGCACGAGCAGCGGCATGAGCTCGCCGAGCGTGGTGCCGAAGCCGGGCAGCTCGCGCTCCGCGCGGGCGAAGACCTCCCACTCGCCGACGAGCCGGTGGGCCCGCGGCAGGTGGGTGACCGGCGCCTGGACCTGGGCGATCTGGGGGTGGAAGCGCGCGTCCGTGGTCGGGCGCAGCGCGTAGACCGCCAGCCGCTCCCCCGCCGCCTCCCGGGCGAGGATCTCGGTGACGACGAAGGTCTCGGAGAAGCGGGGGTAGACCTTGAGGACGTAGGCGACCTTCGCGGAGGGGTCAGACGGCGACGGCATGGGTCAGCTCCTGGCTGGGGACGGACAGGGCGGTCGAGGCGCCGCGGGCGGTGCTCCTCTGGCCCGCGGTGCCCGGACGGGCGGTGAGGGTGGCGGCCGCGCGGGCGACCGAGCTCAGCCCGGCGAGGTCGAGGTGGCCGCGCCCGACGCGGCGGGTGACGGCCCCGGCCCACCAGGCGCCCACGGCCGCGGGGGTCAGGTCGGGCACGCGCAGCAGGTCGGCGGCACCGGCTCGGGCCAGGCCCTCGGCGCGGATGAGCTGCTCGCGCCGCGGCCACTCCCGGGGCACGAGGAGGGTCGGCACGTCGGTCGCCAGCGTCTCGGTCACCGTGTTGTAGCCGGCCATCGAGACGGTGGCGGCGGCGCGGCGGATGAGGCCGGCGGCGTCGGGGACCGACCGGACGACCCGGGTGCCACGGGCCGCGGCGCGCTCGACGCTGCGGTGGTCCGCCTCGCCCATCTGCGGGCCGGTGACCACGACGTGCCGGTGGCCGGCGGGCACCCGGGCGGCCGCCGCCGCGAGGCAGAGGGCGGTGCCGTCGGAGCCGCCGCCGGCGGTGGTGAGCAGGTAGGGGCGCTCGGCCTCCAGCCCGTCGGGGTCCTCGGCCCGCCCGTGGGCGAGGTAGCCCTGGTAGCGGACGAGGCCGTGCAGCGGCGCCGGCAGCTCGCCGGTGGTGCGCAGGTCGTGGACGGCAGGGTCGCCGTAGACCCAGATCTCGTCGAAGAGGGCACGGACGACGTCGGCCGGGGTCCGCTGCCACTCGGCGGCCACGGCCTCGGGGTCGTCGAGGACCTCGCGCAGACCGAGCACGACGCGGGCACCCGGGAGGCTGTCGCGCAGGTCGGCCAGCGCGGAGGCCAGCTCGCCGTGGACGCCCAGGGCGTGGCGGTCGACGACGACGAGGTCGGGGGCGAAGGAGGCCAGCGTCGCGCGGACGATCTCGCCCCGCAGCGAGGTCACGGCGTTCATCCCGATGTCGAGGTGGCGCGGGCCGTAGGTGCGCCCGCTCTTGCCGACCGCGGGGAGGGTGACCACGTCGAAGCCCTGCGGCACCGAGGCGGTCGGGACGCCGGCGACGCCGTTGACGAGCAGGCCGGTCACCGGGCGGCCGGTGAGCCGTGGCAGCCGCTGCGCCAGCGAGTGGGCCAGCGCCCGGTTGCGGCGGAAGTGGCCCAGGCCCTGCGAGTCGTGCGAGAAGAAGACCACCCGCAACGGCTCGCGCACCGTCTGCTCCGTCATCGCTGCTCCTTCGTCCGGCGGCACCGACCCTCGGCGACCGTGGAGATGAGTGAACAGGGCCTGCATGAGCCGCTCATGACATCGCGGTGAGAGTGCTCTCATGACCCGCTACAGTCGGCGCAAGCGAGAGGAGCCTGCGATGAGCGCACCCTGCGACCACGTCGCCGATGCCCGTGAGGTCACCCCGTCCGGGGACGGCTGCGAGGACTGCCTGCGCGACGGCGGGACCTGGGTCCACCTGCGGCTGTGCATGACGTGCGGTCACGTCGGGTGCTGCGACAGCTCCCCGGGCCGGCACGCCACGGCCCACCACCGCGCCCACCCCGACCACCCTCTCGTCCGCTCCTTCGAGCCGGGTGAGGACTGGTGGTGGTGCTACCCCCACGAGGTCGCCTTCCTCGTGCCGGGTGCGCCGCCGGCCCCCTCCTACCCCGTCGCCGGCGCGTGAACGGGGACGGCGCGGGCGGCCCGCTCCGCGCCAGCGCCCCCGGGACCTCCGTCTGGCCCGAGCTGCCCGTGGCGTCGTGGCAGCCGACGCGCGACACGTTCACGCTGTGGCTGCAGGTGCTCGGCAAGGTCCGCATCGCCCGGACCCCGCTGCTCAACCACTGGTGGAACTGCCCCTTCTACCTCACCGCCCGCGGGCTGACCTCCTCCCTCGTCCCCGGCACGCCGGGGCGCAGCTTCTCGATGGACCTCGACCTGCTCGACCACCGCCTCGACATCCGGACGACGACCGGGGAGCAGCGCAGCCTCGACCTCGGGCCGAGGACGGTCCGGGACTTCCACGCCCGGGTCATGGGTCACCTCGACTCCCTGGGGCTGTCCACCACCATCTGGCCTATGCCGGTCGAGATCCCCGACGCCGTCCGCTTCGACGAGGACGAGGCCCACGCGGCCTACGACCCCGAGGCGGTGACCGCCTTCTGGCGCCTGCTCGTGGAGTCGGCCCGGGTGATGGACACCTTCCGCGCGCGCTACGTCGGCAAGTCCAGCCCGGTGCACCTCTTCTGGGGCGCCCTGGACCTCGCGACCACCCGCTTCTCCGGGCGCGACGCGCCCCCGCACCCCGGCGGCGCGCCCAACTGCGGGCCGCACGTCATGCACGAGGCCTACTCGCACGAGGTCAGCAGCGCCGGCTACTGGCCCGGTCCGACCGGCGAGGGCGTCTTCTACTCCTACGCCTACCCCGAGGGCCCGGGCTACCGGCAGCACCCCGTCCGGCCGGGCGAGGCGCGCTTCGACGAGGCGCTCGGCGAGTTCGTGCTGCCCTACACCGCCGTCCGCACGGCGGCCGACCCCGACGCGGTCCTGCTGGACTTCCTCCAGTCCACCTACGAGGCGGCGGCGCGCACCTCCGGCTGGGACCGGGCCTCGCTCGAGCGCTGAGCCCTCAGGACTCGTAGCGGTAGCCGATCCCGCGCACGGTCGTGATGCGCGAGGCGCCGAGCTTGGTGCGCAGGTAGCGGATGTAGACGTCGACGACGTTGGAGGCGCCGGTCACCTCATACCCCCAGACCCGGTCGAGCAGCTGCTCGCGGCTCAGGGCCTGCCCGGCGTGCTCCATGAGCTCGCGGGCGAGGGTGAACTCGCGTGCCGACAGCTCGACGGGGCGGCCGTCCACCACGGCCGTGTGCGCGACGAGGTCGAGCATCACGCCACCCGCCGAGACCCGCTGGACCTCCGCGGGCGAGGACGCGGGGCGCCGCAGCCGGGCCCGCACCCGGGCGAGGAGCTCCTCGACGCGGAACGGCTTCGCGAGGTAGTCGTCGGCGCCGCTCTCGAGGCCGGAGACGGTGTCCTCGACCGAGTCGCGCGCCGTGCACATGATGACCGGCACGGGGTCCTCCATCGTGCGCAGCATCCGGAGCACCGTGAAGCCGTCCATCCGCGGCAGGCCCACGTCGAGGACGACGAGGTCGACGTCGGCCTC
>JASKZT010000271.1 GCA_030145965.1 Ornithinimicrobium sp. | reverse complement strand
ATCTTGGAGCCGAAGCCGAGGCGGGTGAGGAACATCTTCATCTGCTCGGGCGAGGTGTTCTGCGCCTCGTCCAGGATGATGAAGGCGGAGTTGAGGCTGCGGCCGCGCATGTAGGCCAGGGGCGCGACCTCGATCGTGCCGGCCGCCATGAGGCGCGGGATCGAGTCGGGGTCGACCATGTCGTGCAGCGCGTCGTAGAGCGGGCGCAGGTAGGGGTCGATCTTGTCGTTGAGGGTGCCGGGCAGGAAGCCGAGCCGCTCGCCCGCCTCGACCGCCGGGCGGGTCAGGATGATCCGGTTGACCTCCTTGGCCTGGAGCGCGGCGACCGCCTTGGCCATCGCCAGGTAGGTCTTGCCGGTGCCGGCCGGACCCAGGCCGAAGACGATCGTGTGCCGGTCGATGGCGTCGACGTAGTGCTTCTGGTTGAGCGTCTTGGGGCGCACCGTGCGACCCCGGCTGGACAGGATGTTCATCGTCAGCACGTCGGCGGGGCGGTCGCCGGTGGCTGCCCGCAGCATCCCGATCGAGCGCTCGACCGCCTCGCGGTTGAGCGGCTGGCCGGCCCCGGTGACGGCCAGCAGCTCGTCGATGAGCCGCTCGACCAGGGCGAGCTCTCCGGTGTCGCCGGCGAGCCGGATCTCGTTGCCCCGCACGTGGACGTCGACCTGGGGGAAGGCGCGCTCGATCGTGCGCAGCAGCTCGTCGCGCGGGCCGAGGAGGGTGACCATCGGCACGTCGTCGGGGACGACGACGGTGTGGGTGGGGCGGGTGCGGGGCTCGGTGCGGGGCTCGGTCATCAGGTCTCCAGTCTATGCGTGGGCGCCGCGGACGGCCCCACCACCGATCAGGCGGCGGGCCGGGACCGCAGGACGCTCAGGACGGCCAGGGCGCCGACCGCCGCCGCGACGGCGAGCGTCCCGACGAAGGCGGTCGTGGGGTCGGAGGCGTAGAAGAGACCGAAGACGACACCGGTCACCGCCAGGGCGACGGCTCCGGTGAGCGACTCCCCGACCTGCAGCGCCGAGGAGTTGCGACCGATCTGGGACGGCGCCGACAGGCGCATGGTCAGCAGGGTGGTCGTGGGGTAGGCGAGGCCGACCCCCAGGGTGGCGACCCCGTAGACGAGGATCGGCGCCCACCCCGGCCAGCCGAGCCGCACCGCCACGGCCAGCAGCACCATCATCGCGCTGAAGGTCAGGACGCCCACGAGCATCACCCGGTAGCGGTCGACGCCCTGGCCGAGCCGGCTCTGGACCCAGGAGCCGAGGGCCCAGGAGATCGCGGCCACCGCGAGGACGGCCCCGGCCTGGGCCGGGGAGTAGCCGTGCTCGTCGCGGAGCATGAGCGGCAGGTAGGCCTCCGCGGCCAGGAAGGAGCCGCCCATCGCGGCCCGGACGCCGATGACGGAGGGCAGCCCGCGGGCCAGCCGCAGGGTCCCCCGGGGCAGCAGCTGCCAGCTGGCGACCAGGACGAGGGCCAGCAGGAGCACGCCGACGACGCGCTCGGTCGCGTCGATGCTCTCGCCGGACATGTTGAGCACCCCGACGCCGACGGCGGCCACGACCGCCCAGATGATCGTCGAGGGGCGCAGGTAGGACGCGTCGTCACCGGCGTGGGTCGCGCGCAGCGCCCGCCCGAAGACGAGGAGGGCGACCACCGCCAGCGGGGCGACGCCGAGGAAGACCCACCGCCAGGTGAGGTGCTCGACGATCGTGCCGGTCAGCAGCGGCCCGGCCAGGCCGGGGACGACCCAGGCCGCGGCGAGGAGGGAGAAGACGGCCGGCCGGCGCTGGTCCGGGACCCGCTGGGCGATGACGACGTAGACCGCGACGCTGGACAGGCCGCTGCCCAGCCCCTGGACCGCCCGGCCGAGGACGAAGACCTCCATGGTGGGTGCCAGGCCCGCGAGCAGCAGGCCGACGACGAAGGTGAGGACGCCGACGACGGTGACGGGGCGCGGGCCGCTGCGGTCGCTCCACCAGCCGCCGACGATCATGCCGACGACGCTGGCGGCGACCGTGGCACCGAAGGCCATGTTGTAGAGGTGGTAGCCGTCGAGGGCGGCGGCGATCGTCGGCATGGCGGCGCCGACGGCGATGTACTCCAGCGCCAGGAGGGCGATGAGCCCCGCGGCGCCGACGGAGGCGCTGCGCAGCCCCGGGGAGAAGATCGAGGGCGGGACGGGTGCCGCGGCGGTGGCCGTCCCGCTCCCGGTGCCGACGCTCACCGCCAGCCTCCTGTGGTGTGCAGGGTCGCCAGGGCGGCGGCCCCGGCGGTGGACGTGCGCAGGACGGTGCGGCCGAGGCGGACCGCGCGGGCGCCGGCCGCGGTGAGGGCGGCCACCTCCTCGGGGCTGATGCCGCCCTCGGGGCCGACCACGAGCAGGACCTCGCCCGTCCCGGGCAGCGGCACGCCGGCCAGGGGCTCGGTGGCCTCCTCGTGCAGGACGAGTGCGAGGTCGGCCGCCGCGACGCGCCCGACGAGGCCGGCCCGGCCGACGACCGGGTGCACGACGGGCACGCGCGCCCGGCGGGACTGCTTGGCCGCGGCCGTGGCGGCGTGCTGCCACCGGCGCAGCGCCTTCTCCCCGCGCTCCCCCTTCCACCGCACGATGGAGCGGTCGGCCTGCCAGGGCACGATGTCGTCGACGTCCAGCTCGGTCGCCGACTCGACGGCCAGGAGGTCACGCTCCCCCTTGGCCAGGGCCTGGACGAGCACGAGACGGCGGGCGGGCGCGGGCTCCTCATGCAGCTCTTCGACGGTGAGGTCGAGGGCGCCGCGGGAGGTCGCGGCCACGGTGCACGTGGCCACGCGGCCGGCGCCGTCGGAGAGGAGGACGCGCTCGCCGGGACCGAGGCGCTGGACGTCGGCCGCGTGGTGCCCCTCCGGCCCGGCCAGGTGCACGCTGGTGGTGCCGTCGGGGAGGCTGCCGGCCCCGACGAGGAAGAGAGGTGCGCTCACGTCGTGGGGTGTCCGCTCACCGGCCGCGCAGGACGTCCCACAGCTTGCCGGCGCGGCCGTGGCCCGCGGCGGCCATGCGGCCCTCGGGGCGGGACTCCCCGCGTTCCTCGGCCAGCTGGACGAGCAGCTCCCGCTGGGTGTCGGTCAGCCGCGTGGGCACCTTGACGTCGAGGTGGACCACGAGGTCGCCCCGACCCTGCGCGCGCAGGTGGGTCACGCCGAGACCGTCGAGGGTGACGGTCTGCCCCGGCTGGGTGCCCGCGACCACGTCGATCTCGACAGGCCCGTCCAGGGTCTCGACGGGCAGGGCCGCGCCGAGCGCGGCCGCGGTCATCGGCACCTCCAGGGTGCAGTGCAGGTCGTCGCCGCGCCGGGTGAAGGTCTCGTGCGGCTCGACCGCGATCTCGACGTAGAGGTCGCCGGTCTCGCCGCCGAACGGCCCGACCTCGCCCTCGCCGGCCAGCTGGATGCGGGTGCCGGTGTCGACGCCGCCGGGCACCTTGAGCGTGAGGTCGCGGCGGGTGCGCACGCGGCCCTCCCCGGAGCAGTCGAAGCACGGGTGCTCGATGACGTCGCCGTAGCCGCGGCAGGCCTGGCACGGGCGGGAGGTCATGACCTGGCCGAGGAAGGAGCGCTGCACCTGCTGGACCTCGCCGCGGCCGGCGCAGACCTGGCAGGTGCGGGTCCCGCTGCCCTCCTGGGCGCCGGAGCCGGTGCACGTGGTGCACAGCACGGCGGTGTCGACGGTGAGGGTCTCCTCCGCGCCGAAGACGGCGGTCGACAGGGGCACGTCGAGGCGCACCAGCGCGTCGTGGCCGCGCTGCACCCGCGAGCGGGGGCCGCGGGCGCCCGCGGCGGTGCCGCCGAAGAAGGCGTCCATGATGTCGCTGAAGGTGAAGCCCTGGCCGAAGCCGCCCGACGCTCCTGCGTAGGGGTCCTGCCCGCGGTCGTAGGCGGCCCGCTTGCCGGCGTCCGAGAGCACGTCGTAGGCCTGGGAGACCCGCTTGAACTCGGTCTCCGCCTCCGCGCCGGGGTTGACGTCGGGGTGCAGCTGGCGGGCCTTCTTCCGGTAGGCCTTCTTGATCTCCTCCGCAGAGGCTTCGCGGGAGAGTCCGAGGTCGGCGTAGTAGTCGTTCACGGCGTGAGGCGTCCTTGGGTGGTCGGTCGCGGGTGGTCGGTCGCGGGGACGGGCAACGGTGGTGCAACGGTCTGCGGGGCGCAGGTATGCCGCGGGCTCGCGGCGGACGGGAGCGGGACGGCCTACCCGTCCAGGATCTCGGCGACGTAGCGGGCCACGGCGCGCACCGACGCCATGGCCTGGGGGTAGTCCATCCGGGTGGGGCCGAGGACGCCGAGCCCTCCTGCGACACCGTAGCTGGTGGCGACGACGGAGGTCGTGCGCAGCGGGGCGTAGGGGTTCTCCGCCCCGATGCTCACGGCGACGCGGTCGGCGTCGGCCGCGGCGTGCCCGGAGGAGAGGCTGCCCATGAGCCGCAGCAGGACGACGTGCTCCTCCAGGGCGTCCAGGACGGAGGACAGCGAGGTCGGGAAGTCGGTGCCCACGCGGGCGAGGTTGGCCGTGCCCGAGAGGACGACCCGCTCCTCGGTCTGCTCCTCCAGGGCGTCGCGCAGCGCGTCGGCGACCGCCGTGGCCAGCGCCCGGTCCTCGGGCGCGGTGTCGTCCACGACGCCGGTCAGCCGGGAGGGCACGACCGTGAGCGCCTCCCCCACCGCCTCGGCGTTGACGCGGGCGCGCAGCCCGGCGACGAGCTCCTCCTGGCCGGCGAGGTCGCGCCCGACGTCGACGATCCGCTGCTCGACCCGGCCGGTGTTGACGATGAGCACGACCATGAGGCGGGAGCCGCCGACGGGGACGAGCTCGATGTGGCGCACCGTCGAGCGCGACAGGCTGGGGTACTGCATCACCGCGACCTGGTGGGTCAGGCTGGAGAGCAGGCGGGTGGTGCGGATGACGACGTCGTCGAGGTCCACCGCGCCGTGGAGGAAGCGCTCGATCGCGGTGCGCTCGGCCCGCGTCAGCGGCTTGACCGAGGAGAGGCGGTCGACGAAGAGCCGGTAGCCGGCGTCGGTCGGGACGCGGCCGGCGCTGGTGTGGGGCGCGGTGATGAGCCCCTCCTCCTCCAGCGCGGCCATGTCGTTGCGGACGGTCGCCGCCGAGACGCCCAGCTGGTGGCGCTCGAGCAGCGCCTTGGAGCCGACCGGCTCGGACGTGCGCACGTAGTCCTGCACGATGGCGCGCAGGACCTCCAGACGACGGTCGTCGCTCACCGGGCTCACCTCCGCGGACCTCCTGCTCGCTCCCGCCCGCTCCGCGGGCTGGCACTCTCGGACTCTGAGTGCCAGTCTACGCGGCCCGCGCAAACCCGGCCCCGGGCCGCGCCTAGAGTGCCTCCCATGAGCGTGCGTATCGAGACCGACAGCATGGGACAGGTCGAGGTCCCCTCCGACCGCTACTGGGGGGCGCAGACCCAGCGCAGCATCCACAACTTCCCGATCGGGCGCGACACCTTCGTGTGGGGGCGCCCGGTCGTCAAGGCCCTCGGCATCCTCAAGAAGGGCGCGGCGCAGGCCAACGCCGAGCTCGGCGAGCTGCCGCAGGACGTCGCCGACCTCCTGGTGCGCGCCGCCGACGAGGTCATCGCCGGCGACCTCGACGACCACTTCCCGCTCGTCGTCTTCCAGACCGGCTCGGGCACGCAGAGCAACATGAACACCAACGAGGTCATCTCCAACCGCGCCATCGAGCTGGCGGGCGGGGAGATGGGCTCCAAGACGCCGGTGCACCCCAACGACCACGTCAACCGGGGCCAGAGCAGCAACGACACCTTCCCCACGGCGATGCACATCGCGGTCCTGCTCGAGCTGCGCGACCGCCTCGAGGGCGGCGTCGGCGCCCTGCGCGACACCCTCGCCGCCAAGGCGGAGGAGTACGCGGACGTCGTCAAGGTCGGCCGCACGCACCTCCAGGACGCGACGCCGATCACGCTGGGCCAGGAGATCGGCGGCTGGGTCGCCCAGATCGACTACGCCCTGGCCGAGGTCCGCCACGCCGGCGAGGGCCTGCGCGACCTCGCCATCGGCGGCACGGCGGTGGGCACCGGCCTCAACGCGCACCCGCGCTTCGGCGAGCTCGCCGCGCGGCGGATGGGTGAGGAGGCCGGTCTGGAGCTGCGCTCGGCGCCGGACAAGTTCGCCGCGCTCTCGGCGCACGACGCGCTCGTGCAGACCTCGGCGGCGCTGCGCACGCTCGCGGGCGCGCTCATGAAGATGGCCAACGACGTCCGCTGGCTGGCCTCGGGCCCCCGCAACGGCATCGGCGAGCTCGTCATCCCCGAGAACGAGCCGGGGTCCAGCATCATGCCGGGCAAGGTCAACCCGACGCAGTCCGAGGCGCTGACGATGGTGGCCACCCGGGTCTTCGGCAACGACGCGACCGTGGCCTTCGCCGGGACGCAGGGCAACTTCCAGCTCAACGTCTTCAAGCCGGTCATGGTCCACGCGGTGCTCGAGAGCATCCGCCTGCTCGCCGACGCCAGCCAGGCCTTCAACGACGGGTGCGCGATCGGGCTGGAGCCCAACCACGAGCGCATCGAGGCCAACCTGGCCAGCAACCTCATGCAGGTGACCGCCCTCAACCCGCACATCGGCTACGACAAGGCCGC
>JASKZT010000265.1 GCA_030145965.1 Ornithinimicrobium sp. | reverse complement strand
CGACCCGGTCCAGCGCCTGCTCGGGCAGCCGGAGGTGGGCCACCATGTCCTCGGCCGCGCCGTAGGGCGTGGCCAGGTCGTAGTAGCCGTACTCGATCCGCACCCGCAGGTGGGGGTTGGCCCGCATGACCCGCTCGAGCTTGTCGGTGACGTTGACCGGCCGGCCCTCGAACTCCTTGTAGGACCAGTGCTGGATCGCGTCGGAGAAGACGGCGTAGGGCAGGTCGAGCTCGGAGCGGAGCTCACCGCGCAGGTAGTGGTGGATCGCCGCGGCGTACGGGCCCATGATCGCGTCGATCGAGGGGTCGGCATCCATGCCCTCGGCGATCCCCGAGTGCAGCACGCCGGTGATCCGCCCGTCGATCCGCCCGACCGTGCGGCCCTCGGGACGCAGCAGCTCGGTGCAGAAGCGCCAGTGCTCGGGCCGCAGGTCGCACCGGTCGAGGTAGTCCTCGGACAGGCCGGTGAGGGAGGAGAGGTGGGCGCACACGTCATACCTCTCCTCCTCGGTGAGGCGGTTGCCGCGCCCGAGCGCCCACCGGTAGGTGCCGGCCGCGAACTCCTCCGCGTCGGCGAGCACCTCGCGCAGCGACCGTCCGGGGTGCTTGCCGTGGAAGTGCGCGACCGCGGCGTAGGTCGGCAGGTAGGAGACGCACGCGTCGTCGTGGCGCAGGAAGCGGAACTCCTGGGTGCCGAAGTCCAGCACGCTGGAGATGAGCACCAGCCCGTTCAGCTGCATGCCGAAGCGGGTGAAGAGGTGCTCGGCGACCGACACCGCGCGGGTCGTGCCGTAGGACTCGCCGCAGAGGAACTTGGGGCTCATCCAGCGGTCCTCGCGCGTGCACCACAGCCGGATGAGCTCGCCGACCTGCTCCACGTCCTTGGTGAAGCCGTGGTAGTCCTTGGCCTTGCCGCCCTTGACCGCGCGCGAGAGGCCGGTCGACATGGGGTCGATGAAGACGAGGTCGGTGGCGCGCAGCGGGGTCTGGGGGTTGTCCAGCAGCGCGTACGGCGGAGGGGTCGGGGCGTCGACCTCGCCGGCGTCGACGATGCGCGGGCCGAGCACGCCCAGGTGCAGCCAGACCGAGCTCGAGCCGGGGCCGCCGTTGAAGACGAAGGTCACCGGGCGGTCCTTGACGTCGGCGCCCTCCGGGAGGTCGAGGGTGTAGGCCGTGACGGCCAGCTCGGCGCGCGGCGTCCACCCCTCGAAGACGTCGTCCTTGAACTCCTCCTCGCGCAGCACGATCCGCCCCGTGCGGGCGGTGTAGCTCAGCTCGCCGTCGTCGGTGCTCAGCGTGTGCCGGGTCTCGACCAGCAGGTCACGCGGCTCCGGCGCGTCCGGGGTCGTCTCGGTCGTCGGGGTCGTGGCGTCCTCGCTCATGCCAGGACTGTATGCGGCCCGCCCGAGCGGGCGCCGCGCGGCGCCGGGGGTAGGGCTCGGGTGGCGGTCGGGGGGCGACCGCCCGGGGTCCTGTGGTCGGATAGGAGGATGACCAACCCGTTCCTGGCACCGTCCACGCTGCCGTTCTCGCTGCCCGACTACGCCGCGGCCACCGACGCCCACGTCCGCGAGGCGCTGGAGATCGGGATGCAGGAGCAGCTGGCCGAGCTGCGCGCCGTCGCGGAGGACACCTCGCCGGCGACGGTGGAGAACGTGCTGCACGCGTGGGAGCGCAGCGGCGCCACGCTGGGGCGCACCCTGTCGGCCTTCTGGGTCGCCCGGTCGGCGGACACCAACCCCGAGCGCGACGCGATCATGGCGGAGTTCTCCCCCCGGCTGGCCGCGCACCAGGACGCGATCCTGCTCGACCCGGCCCTCTACGGCCGGCTGACCGCGCTCGCGGGGCGGGTCGAGGCCGGCGAGGTCGAGCTCGACGAGCAGGACGCCTTCAACCTGACCGAGCGGCTGCGCGGCTACGAGCGCGGGGGCATCACCCTGCCCGAGCAGGACCAGCAGCGGCTGCGGGAGCTGAACGGCGAGCTGGCCGGCCTGTCCAACCAGTTCGACACCGCGCTCGTCGCGGGACGCAACGCGGCAGCCGTCCACGTCACCGACGAGAGCGAGCTGGCCGGCCTGTCGCAGGACGACGTGGCCCGGCTGCGGGAGGCGGCGCAGGCGCGCGGCCTCGACGGCTGGCTGGTGCCGATCGTCAACACCTCCGGCCAGCCGGTCCTGGACAACCTGGAGGACCGTGGGCTGCGCGAGCGCGTCTACCGGGCCTCCGTCGGCCGCGGCCTGAGCTCGGCCGACCCGGCGCACGACACCCGCGACCTGCTCGTGCGGATCGCCCGGCTCCGCGCCGAGCGCGCCACGCTGCTGGGCTACCCCCACCACGCCGCCTACGTGCACGAGGTGGCCTGCGCCCGCACCACCGAGGCCGTCAACGACCTGCTGGGCCGCCTGACCCCCGGCGTCCGCGAGATCGTCGACCGCGAGGCCGAGGGGCTGCGCGCGCGGCTGGAGACGGTCGAGCCGGGCGCCACCCTCGAGCCGTGGGACTGGCAGTTCCTCGCGACGGCCACGGACGAGGCCACGGCGTCCGACCAGTTCGACACCGACCAGCTCAGGCCCTACCTGGAGTTCGAGACGGTCCTGCAGCAGGGCGTCTTCGCCGCGGCGACCGCGCTCTACGGCATCACCTTCGTCGAGCGCCCCGAGCTCGTCGGCTACACCGCCGAGGCCCGGACCTTCGAGGTGCGCGACGCCGACGGCGGGGCGCTCGGTGCGGTGGTCATCGACGCCTTCACCCGGCCGACGAAGAAGGGCGGTGCCTGGATGACCTCGATCGTCGACCAGAGCCACCTGCTCGGCGACCTGCCGCTGGTGACCAACACCTGCAACGTGCCGCCGCCGGCCCAGGGCTCACCCAGCCTCATGACGTGGGACAGCGTCATCACGCTCTTCCACGAGTTCGGCCACGACCTGCACGGCCTGCTCTCCGACGTGCGCTACCCCTCGCGGGCGGGCACCTCGGTGCCGCGCGACTTCGTCGAGTTCCCCAGCCAGGTCAACGAGATCTGGGCGTGGGAGCCGGCGCTGCTCAAGGAGT